>NZ_JCBANN010000001.1:0-270921 GCF_059761975.1 Achromobacter sp. 46006 | reverse complement strand
CCACAAGCCGGCGCCCGTCGCCTTTTTGGGCTGGCTGATCTACTCCGGGTAGCGCACTTCCAGGATATCCAGCTCCTCGATCCCGCCCGGGGTGCGCAACACCACCGTATCCCCTTCCCTGGCCTTGATCAGCGCCCGCGCCACCGGCGAGATCCAGCTGATCTTGCCGGCCAGCGGCTCGGCTTCGTCCACGCCGACGATGGTGACGGTGTGCTCATCGCCGGCCTTGTCCGAATACAGCACCGTGGCGCCGAAGAAGACCTGGTCGCGGTTGGGTTGGGTGGCGGGGTCGACCACCTCGGCGATGTCCAGCCGCTTGGTCAGGAAACGCATGCGGCGGTCGATTTCGCGCAGGCGCTTCTTGCCGTAGAGATAGTCGCCGTTCTCGGAACGGTCACCATTGGACGCAGCCCACGACACCACTTGCACCACCGACGGCCGCTCCACGTTCATCAGGTGCGTCAGCTCGCCGCGCAGGCGCTCGTAGCCTTCCGGCGTCATGTAGTTCCTGGTGCCTGCCGGCAGGGCCTGGGCCTGCGGCAGGTCGTCGTCGTCCTCGTTGTCGGATTCTTTGACAAATGCTTTGTTCATGGCGGCGGCGCGGTTGGCCCGCGATCAATCATTTCAAAGGATGGCACGGACACGCCATGCCGATGGCCGGGCGGCACCCGCCGCCCGCGCTAGAACCAGTCGTGCCAGACCGGTTTCAGGTCCGGCGGCAGCGGCGGCAACCGGCCCAGGTCCATGCGGCTTTCCTTGGGGCTGTGGAAGTCGGAGCCGCGTGAGGCCAGGAAGCCGTAGCGGCGCGCCACCTCGGCATACTGGCGCGCCTCTTCCACGGTGTGGCTGCCGGTGGTGACCTCGATGCCCACGCCTCCAAGTTGCAGGAATTCGTCGAACAGCGCGGCGAACTGCAGCGGCGTGTACTTGTAGCGCCCGGGATGCGCGATGACGGCGATGCCGCCGGCGCCGCGGATCCAGCCCACCGCCTCGGCCAGCGTGGCCCATTGCATGGGCACGTGGCCGGGCCGGTCGTCGCCCAGGTGCTTGTTGAAAACGGTCTGTACGTCGGGACAGTAGCCGGCCTCCACCAGGTAGCGGGCGAAGTGCGTGCGGCTGATCAGCTCGGGGTTGCCGGCGAACGGCAGCGCGCCCTCGTAAGCGCCCGGCATGCCCATCTCGGCCAGGCGCTCGCCGATGCGGCGGGCGCGCTCGGCGCGGCCCGAGCGCGTCTTGCGCAGGCCTTCGACCAGCGCGGTGTTGGACGGATCGAAACGCAGGCCAACGATGTGCACCGTCAGGCCGGCCCAGGTCACCGAGATCTCGACCCCGGTGGCAAAGCGCATGCCGAGTTCGCCGGCCATGGCCGCGGCCTCGGCCAGGCCGCCGACTTCATCGTGGTCCGTCAGGGCCCAGACATCGACGCCGTTGGCGTGCGCGCGCTGCGCCACGTCGCGCGGCGCCAGGGCGCCATCGGACACGGTGGAATGGCAATGCAAATCGATGTTGAGGACGGGTGTAGTCATGGAGCCTATTGTAGAGAAGCCCCGTTGCCCTGGGTAGCGGCGCCGGCCAGCGGCGTCCCCAATATGGCCGGCGGACGCCCGGCGCCGCCTTCCCGCGCCGCGCTCAGGCCAGCAGGAAATCCGCCACCGCTGCCACCTGGTCGTCCGCCATCAGGGTAGGCGCATGCCCAACGCCACGCACCTCATGGACCTGCGCGCGCGGATTGCGCTGACGCATTTCCTCGACGGTGGCGCGGGTCAACAAGTCCGAATATTCGCCGCGCACGATCAGGATCGGGCAGTCGACCGCGTCATACGAACGCCACAGGATCTGCTCGCCAGCGGCCAGCTCCTCGCTCGTCTGTGCGGCCATCGGCTGCGCCAGCGCCAGATCATAGTGCTTGACCCACTGCCCGCCCTGTTCCGGATAGACAAAGCGCGCCAGTTGATCCCATTGGGCGTCGCTGTGCGGCCCGAAGGTCTCGGAATTGGCGCGCATGGCCGCCACCGCCTCGGCAAACGAGGCGAACACCCCAGGCTCGCCGACATACTGGCCGATGCGCGCCAGCGCGCCGGTTTCCAGGCGCGGCCCGACGTCATTGAGCACCAGCTTCGACAGCCGGATGCCATCCTGCGGGGGCAGCATGCCGGCGTGCGGGCGCAACGGCAGCATGGCGCGCGCCAGCGCGGCGGCGCCGGCCAGCCCCAGGCCGATCAGCCCGCCCATGGAGGTCCCCACCCACGCCAGCGAGGCCGGCCGCAGCCGCGCGATCAGCGTCACCATGTCGGACACATACTGCGGCACGGTATAGAAGGCCGGATTGGCCAGCCAATCGGACCGACCGCGGCCGACCACGTCCGGACAGACCACGCGGTAGCGGCCGGCCAGGCGCCGCGCCAGGGTGTCGAAATCGCGGCCGCTGCGGGTCAGACCGTGGACGCAGACCAGCACCTGGTCGTTGGCCACATCGCCCCATTCCCAGTACGCCATGCGGTGCAGGCCCGCCGGGCTGGCACAGGTGACGAATTCCAAACGGGGTTCCAGGCTCGCATCCAGCATCGTCGTGCTCCATAAGACCGGGGCGCATCGCCAGGGCGGCGGCGCGCATGGGCGGTATCTTATCGGAAGCGCAAGGCAGTCAACGGCCGGGGGGCCTTGCGCAGCAGCATATCTTGGTTAAGATTGGCGGGTCCCCGGTTCGGCGACCGCGGCGCCAAGGCGCTACACCCCGCCGAAATTGCGATTGCCTATCAAGCCGATTCAATCATTAAATTGGATTCCATCCGCCGGTCCGGGCGAGAGTTATGCGCTTCCAGCATTGCCAGATCAGTCAGTCCAGAATTGATATGGAGCCGCTATGCACCAAAGCAGTCCGACTACTCAGCTAAGTCCCTCCCACCCGGAGGCCGCCCCGCCCCCCGAACCGCCGAAGGTCCTGCAGGATCTGCTGGGCCGGGCGGACGTGCAGATCAACGGTTCCCGCCCCTGGGACATCCAGGTCCATGACAAGCACATGTACGAGCGCGTCTTCGCCAGTTGGTCGCTGGGCCTGGGCGAGTCCTATATGGATGGCGAATGGGATTGCGAGCAGTTGGACGAACTGTTCACCCGCCTGCTGCGCGCCGACATGGGATCGGCGGCCCTGGGCCTGGCGCGCGTCAAGCTGATCGCCGAACACCTGCGCCACAAGTTGTTCAATCTGCAGTCCAAGAGCCGCGCCTTCGAGGTCGGCGAACAGCACTACGACGCCGGCAACGACGTGTTCGAAGCCATGCTCGACAGCCGCATGATCTATTCCTGCGCCTTCTGGGAACAGTCCGACACGCTGGAAGCCGCGCAGGAAGCCAAGCTCGACATGATCTGCCGCAAGCTGCAGCTCAAGCCCGGCGAGACGCTGCTGGACATCGGCTGCGGCTGGGGCGGGCTGGCCAAGTTCGCGGCCGAGCGCTACGGCGTCACGGTCACCGGCGTCACCGTCTCCAGGGAACAGCTCGCCCTGGCCCAGGAACGCGTGCGCGGGCTGCCGGTGCAACTGCTGCTGCAGGACTACCGCGACCTGCAGGGCAGCTTCGACAAGGTGGTGTCGGTCGGCATGTTCGAGCACGTCGGCCCCAAGAACTACGACACCTACTTCACCAATGTGCAACGGCTGATGGCGCCCGACGGCATCTTCCTGCTGCACACCATCGGCATCGCCTCGACCAGCCAGAGCACCGACCCCTGGATCGACCGCTACGTCTTCCCCAATGGCAAGCTGCCATCGGCGCGCGAGATCAGCACCGCGGTCGAAGGCCGCTTCATCATCGAGGACTGGCACAACTTCGGCGCCGACTACGACCGCACCCTGATGGCCTGGTGGGACAACTTCCAGCGCGCCTGGCCGCAGTTGCAGGCACGCTATGGCACGCGCTTCTACCGCATGTGGCAGTACTACCTGATGTGCTGCGCCGGCTTCTTCCGCTCGCGCGAAGGCCAACTGTGGCAGGTGATCCTGACGCATCCGCAGCGCCAGGAAATGTACCGCTCGCTGCGCTGAGGCGGACTCGCAGGGCGCCTGCCGGGGGCCGCCCCTGCCGGCGGGCGCCGCCCGGACGCCAGGCGCGGGATTCCGGGCCTGGCCGCGCCCCAGCCAGCCAACGCGCCGCGCCCGGATCGCCACGGACGCGCCCCGCTCGCCGTCACGCCACCAGCTCGGCCGCCTGCGCCTGGACGCCGACGCGCACCGCGTCCTCCAGAATCATCTGCGCCGCCCGCTCCGCGATCATGATGGTCGGCGAATTGGTGTTGCCCGACGTGATCGTCGGCATGATCGAGGCGTCGGCCACGCGCAGGCCTTGCAGCCCATGCACGCGCAGGCGCGCATCCACCACCGCGCCGTCATCGGCGCGGCGGCCCATGGCGCAGGTGCCAACCGGATGGAAGATGGTGGTGCCGATCTTGCCCGCGGCCTCGCGCAGCTCGGCCTCGCTCTGGTAGGCCGGGCCCGGCAGCCACTCCTCGGGCTGGTAACGCTGCAAGGCCGGCGCCGCGCTGATACGCCGCACCAGGCGGATGGCATCGGCCGCCACCTTCAGGTCCTGCTCTTCCTTCAGGTAGTTCGGCGTGATCGCCGGCGGCAGCGAACCGTCCGCGCCTTGCGCATGCACGCTGCCGCGCGACGCCGGCCGCAGGTTGCAGACGCTGGCCGTGAAGGCATCGAAACCGTGCAGCGGCTCGCCGAAAGCCCCCAGCGACAAAGGCTGCACATGGAATTCCAGGTTGGCGCGCGCCTGGCCCGGGTCGGACTTGGCGAAGGCCCCCAACTGCGAGGGCGCCATGCTCATCGGCCCGCTGCGGTTCAGCAGGTATTCCAGCCCGATGCCGGCCTTGCCCCACCAGGTCGAGGCAATCCGGTTCAGCGTCTTCACGCCGCGCACCTTCAGGATGACGCGCAGTTGCAGGTGGTCCTGCAGGTTCTCGCCCACGCCGGGCAAGGCGTGATGCAGCGCAATGCCGCTTTCGCGCAGCCGCGCCGGCTCGCCTATCCCCGACAGTTCCAGCAGTTGCGGCGTATTGACGGCGCCCGCCGCCAGCACCACCTCGCGCGCCGCGCGGACGCTGACCGACTGCCCATCGCGGCGCACCTGCACGCCGACGCAGCGCGTGCCCTCGAACAGCAGGCGTTCGGCGTGCGCGCCCGTCATCACCCGCAGATTGGGCCGCTCGCGCACCGGCCGCAGGAACGCCTTGGCGGTATTCCAGCGCCAGCCACGGCGCTGGTTCACATCGAAATAGCCGACCCCGAAGTTGTCGCCCCGGTTGAAGTCCTGCACCCGGGGAATGCCTTCCTGCCCGGCCGCGTCGGCAAAGGCGTCGAGGATGTCCCAGCGCAGCCGCTGCGCCTCGACCCGCCATTCGCCACCGGCGCCGTGGAATTCGTCGCCACCGCGATAATGGTCTTCGCTGCGCTTGAACACCGGCAGCACCTCGTCCCAGCGCCATGACGGATCGCCGGCGACCTCGGCCCAGTCGTCGTAATCCTGGCGCTGCCCGCGCATATAGATCATGCCGTTGATCGACGAGCAGCCGCCCAGCACCCGGCCGCGCGGATAGATCAGCGACCGCCCGCCCAGCCCGGGCTCGGCCCCGGTGCGGTACATCCAGTCGGTGCGCGGGTTGCCGATGCAATACAGGTAGCCGACCGGAATGTGGATCCAGTGGTAGTTGTCGCGCCCGCCCGCCTCCAGCAGCAGCACGCGCGCCGCCGGGTCGCGGCTCAGGCGGTTGGCCAGCACGCAGCCGGCCGACCCCGCGCCCACGATGATGTAGTCGTATGTCTCCATTGCGCTTCTTCTTTTGAGTCTCAAGGGCTGTGCCACTGTCGCGCAGCCGGCCGCCCCTGTCCAATGAATTGTTGAAAAGCGCTTTATAAGACTCTTTAATAATGGGTATCGCCCTGACGGGACCGGAGCCATGGACCTCAAGCACATCCGCACCTTCGCCGCCGTGGCGCGCGTCGGCAACCTGACGCGCGCGGCCGAACACCTGCACCTGACGCAGCCCGCGCTCAGCCTGCAGCTCAAGAGCTTCCAGGAGGCCCTGGACCTGCCGCTGTTCACCCGCACCGCCCAGGGCCTGGCGCCCAATGCCGACGGCCGCGCCCTGCTGCCCTCGGCCCAGCGCGTGCTGGACGCGCTGGAGGACTTCGAGCGCGCCATCGGCGCGCTGCGCACCACGGTGCAGGGCGAACTGCGCCTGGGCACCATCCTGGATCCGGAATTCCTGCGGCTGGGGGCCACGCTGCAATACCTGGTGCAGCACTATCCCAAGATCCGTCCCACCCTGCGCCACGGCATGTCGGGCTCGGTGGGCCGCCAGGTGCGCGCGGGCGAACTGGACGTCGGCTTCTTCCTCGGCCCGCGCGATACCGCCCGCGGCCAGCCGGCGCTGCACACCCTGCCGCTGGCCGACTTCTCCTACTACGTGGTGGCGCCCAAGGGCTGGGGGCCGCAGTTGGCCGGCCGTGGCTGGCAGGAAATCGCCGCCCTGCCCTGGATCGGGACGCCGCCCGACTCGGTCCACCACCGCCTGCTCGCCGCGAAATTCGCCGAGCTGGATGTCGCGCCCAACACCGTCGCCGAAGTGGACCAGGAAGCCTCGATGCTGGACCTGGTGCGTTCCGGCGTCGGCCTGACATTGGCGCGCGACTCGATCGCGCTGCGCGAATCGCAGGCCCACGGCCTGGCGCTGGCGCCGGGCCTGTCGATCGAGGCGGAGCTGGCCTTCATCACGCTGGCGGCGCGGCGCGAGGAACCGCTCGTTATGGCGGCATTCGACGCGGTGCGGGCCGCGTTTGCGTAAGCTGGGCGCAGGCGCGGCCCGCCGACACGCCACACGCGCCACTCGGGTATGCTCGCCTTCACGTCCTTGCGGCCGCGCTGGCGGCCAGCCCTTTCGGAGACCTGCGTATGCGTTGGCGCGCGCTTGCCTTTGCCTGTAGCCTGGCCCTCACTCTGGCTTGCGCCGCGCCGCCCGTGGGCGCGGCCGCGCCAGCCAACCAGGCCGACTGGAACAAGGCCGTGCAGCGGCGCATGATCAGCAGCCTGCAATTCCCGCCCGAGGCCCGGCGCCTGCATGGCCCGATCAGCCTGTCGCTGCAGATCACCGTGCTGCGCGATGGCACCATTGCCGACGTCACCGTCGGCCACTCCTCCGGCGATGACGCGGTCGATCGCGCCGCCGCCCGGATGGTCAGGCGCGCCGGACCGCTACCCGCCTTTCCCGCCGACATGACCGGCGAAAAGACCGCGCTGAGCCTGCCGCTGCGATTCCAGCAGGAAGAAGACGAACCGGCGGACGGACGCACCGATGACCGGGGCCCGCCCGGCGACATCGTGCCGCGCCGCTACGCCGACGCCGCCACCGGCCTGGCCGTCACCGTGCCGTCGCCCTTACGGGTCGGCCCGGTGCCGGCACGCGGCCGCTTCGATGCCCTGATCGAGATCTCCAGCCCCGACGGCTTCCCGCCGCGGGCGCGGGACGCCAAATACCTGTGCCGCGTCGGCTTCCTGGCCGCGCCCCCCTTGGCCCCGGGCGCCAAGGCGCCCGCCGCGCCAACCTGGCAGGCACAGGTCAAGGCCGCCGAGCGTCGGCAGCGCCAGCGCCGCGCGAGCATCGAGCTGTACGACCACTACCTGCTGGCCGGCAGCCAGGGCATCGACTACGTGGTCGCGCCCGGCGCCGGCCCCGGCCACGCTGATACGCTGGAGTACTACGCCGAGCTGCCGCTGCCGCAAGGCCGCGTCCGCATGGCCTGCGCCACCCAGCGCGACGCCATGCCGGCCGCCATGACGAGATTCCGGCAGGTGCGCGACAGCATCCGGATCGCACCACACTGAGACGCCCGCCCCGGCCGGCCGCGCGCGTCAAGGTGGCGGCAGACTGTCGGACGCCAGCCGCTCGGCCATGGTGAACCCATCGATGTAGTCGCGAAAGTGCGTCAGGAAGGCGGTTTCGGCGGGGCTGCGTGGCGCATCGCGATGCCACAGCAGGTGCAGGTCGACCGAGCACACGCCTTCGCCGGGCGGCAGCCGCCACAGCCGGCCCTCGGCCAGATCGCGCCGCACGCTGTGCTCGGGCAGGCAACCGATGCCGAAACCCGCGACGAGCAGGCGCTTGACTTCGTCATGCTGCGTCGACGTCGCCACCACCCGCCCTGAAAAGCCGCGCTGATCGCGAAAGATCGTCAACGGCGACAGGCTGTCGCCCAGCGCATCGCTGGCAAAGGACACGAAGTTCTCGCCCATCAGATCTTCGATGCGCAGGTCCTGCCGTCCGAACAGCGCATGGTTGCGGCCGCAGAACAGCGCATAGCGCTGCTGCAGGAATACCTTGTTGTCCAGGCGCTTGGGCATCTGCCGGCACAACGCAATGCCCGCCGTGGCCGCCCGCTGCTGCATCAGCGTGACGATCTCGCTGCTGGGCAGCACGTCCATCTGCACCTCGATGCGTGGATAGGCCTGGTGGAACCGCGCCCAGAAGTTGTCATAGACCTGCGAATGAATGCGGCTGGCCACCAGCAGGTGGATACGGCCAGTCGCCTCGACCTCCGTCTGCGACACATCGGTCAGCAACTGCGCCACGTTGCCGTAGATGGCCTCGGCCGCGCGGCACACTTCCTCGCCGGCGTTGGTGACGGTGAAGGCCTGGTTGTGCCGTTCCACCAGGCGCCGGTCCAATTGTTCCTCCAGCCGCTTGAGCGCCTGGCTGACGGCCGACTGCGTCAGGTGCAGCTTGGCGGCCGCGCCGCTGATGCTGCGCTCCTGCACGATCACCAGGAAGGTGCGCAACAGATTCCAGTCCAGGCGGTCGCCGCCGCGTAGGTCGGGGTGGGTGTTCTTCATCGGAGCCCTGCGCTGAGATTGCCAGAACATCAATTTTACTTAAGTGAAAAATTAAAAATCATAAATTGACGTTATATCGAGGCGGGAGCGATAAACACGCCTTCGAACAATGAAAACACCCCAAGAGGAAAACATGACCGCTTCCGCCCCTGCGTCGGCGGCGCGCCAGCCCGTGCGCGCCGCGACCGCCGCCTTCGTCGGCACCACCATCGAGTGGTATGACTTCTACATCTACGCCACCGCCGCCGCGCTGGTGTTCGGCAAGGTGTTCTTCCCCACCGCCGACCCGTTCGTCAGCACCATGGCGTCTTTCGGCACCTTCGCGGCCGGCTTCCTGGCGCGTCCGCTCGGCGGCGTCGTTTTCGGCCACCTGGGCGACCGGGTCGGCCGCAAGAAGGCGCTGATGGCCACCCTGGTCATCATGGGGCTGGCCACGGTCGGCATCGGCCTGCTGCCCAGCTACGCCAGCGCCGGCTTGTGGGCGCCCGCCCTGTTGCTGTTGCTGCGCCTGGCGCAAGGCCTGGCGGTTGGCGGCGAATGGGGCGGCGCGGTGCTGATGGCGGGCGAACACGCCTCGCAACGCCGCCGCACCTTCGCGGCCTCGTTCGCGCAACTGGGCAGCCCGGCCGGCCTGATCCTGTCACTGCTGGCCTTCCGCCTGCTGACCGCGCTGGACGAGGCCGACTTCGTCAACTGGGGCTGGCGCGTGCCATTCCTGATCAGCGCGCTCCTGCTGCTGGTCGGCTACTTCATCCGCATCGGCGTCAACGAATCTCCCGACTTCGCCCAAGTGCTGGAACGCCAGGAACGCGCCGAGATTCCGGCCAAGGAAGTGCTGCGCACGGCCTGGCGCACCGTGCTGCTGTGCATGGGCGTGTGCACGGTGGCGATCGGCGGCATCTACTTCACCAACACCTTCATGCTGTCGTACACCACCCAGACGATGGGCCTGGACCGCAAGCTGATCCTGGACTGCCTGTTCGTGGTCGCCATCATCCAGTTCTTCGTGCAACCGCTGGCGGCCTGGCTGGCCGACATCCTGGGTCCGACCCGCGTGCTCATCACCGCGGCGGTCTGCTCGGTGCTGGCGCCCTACCCCATGTTCATGCTGGTCACGCAAGGCACGGCCTACAGCATCGTTGCCGGCATCGCCATCGTGCTGGTCTTCATGGCCGCGATCTACTCGGCCATGGCCGGCTACATCAGCGCGGCGTTCCCGGTGCACGTGCGCTATTCCGGCATTTCGCTGTCGTATCAACTGTGCGGCGCGGTCGCCGGCGGCATGACGCCGCTGGTCGGCACCTGGCTCACCTATCACTATCCCGGCCAATGGCTGCCGCTGGCGATCTTCTATTCGACGCTCTCGGCCATCACGCTGGTCTCCATCTGGGCGCTGGCGGGCCACAAGCGCCGCCTGGCACTGGACACGTCACGCGCCGCGCACGCGCCGGCCGCTTGATTCCGCATTCGACCACTCAAGGAAACATGATGACGCAAGACACCTCCACCCCGCCGGCGCTTTCCGAGGAGCAGACCCACCGCATCCTGCAGGCGGTCGACGCGCAATTCGATGCGCAGCTCGCCTTCACCCAGGAACTGGTGCGGTTTCCATCGCTGCGCGAACAGGAACACACCGCGCAGGACTTTCTGTTCGAGGCGATGCGCGGGCGCGGCTTCGCCATGGACCGCTGGAAAATCGACGTCCGCGACATCGAATCGCATCCCGGCTTCGGTCCGGTGACCGTGTCGTACGAAAACGCCTTCAACGTCGTGGGCACCTATCGGCCCGAGCGGCAGACCGGCCGCTCGCTCATCCTGAACGGACACATCGACGTGGTGCCGACCGGACCGGTCGACATGTGGAGCCGCTCGCCCTGGGACCCGGCCATCATCGACGGCTGGATGTACGGCCGCGGCGCGGCCGACATGAAGGCCGGGCTGGTCGCCAACCTGTATGCCTACGATGCCGTGCGCGCGGCCGGCTACGCGCCCGGCGCCCCCATCTATTTCCAGTCGGTGGTCGAAGAGGAATGCACCGGCAACGGCGCCCTGGCGGCGCTGCTGCGCGGCTACCGCGCCGATGCCGTGATCATTCCGGAACCCGAAGAGAACATGCTGGTGCGCGCCAACGTGGGCGTGCTGTGGTTCAAGGTCCGCGTGCAGGGCCACCCCACCCACACCCGCGAAATGGCCAACGGCTTCAATGCCATCGATGCCGCCTACGCCGCCATCGAAGCGCTGCGCGGCATCGAGGCCAAGTGGAACGCCGAACATCACTGTCACCGCCATTTCGAGCACCTGGATCATCCGATCAACTTCAATATCGGCAAGATCGAGGGCGGCGACTGGCCGTCGACGGTGCCGCCCTGGTGCGAGTTCGATGTGCGCGCAGCGATCTATCCCGGCACCACCGCAGACGAGGCCCGCGCCCAGATCGACGCCTGCCTGCGCGACGCGGTCGCGGATCCGCGCCTGGGCGGCACGCCGCCGCAAGTCACCTACACCGGCTTCTACGCCGAAGGCTACGTGCTGGAAGAAGGCAGCGCCGCCGAGAACACCTTGCGCGCCTGCCACCAACAGGCTTTCAAGAGCGACCTGCAGAGCTTCACCACGCCCGGCTATCTGGATGCCCGCGTGTTCGTGATCTACGGCGACATGCCAACGCTGGTGTACGGCCCGAAGTCGCTCGATATCCATGGATTCGACGAACGCGTGCACCTGGAATCGCTGCGCTTGATCACCAAGACCATCGCGCTCTTCATCGCGCAATGGTGCGGCGTGAGCGAAACAACGGCCTGAGGGCTTCAGCGCCCGTGCCAATAGCGCCGCTGGCGTTCACGTTGCGCCCACACCCGCAGCCCGTCCGCGCGCGACTCGGCCAGCACCGCGCCGTCGCGATCGCTGCGCCAGAACCGAGCGCCGGCGCGCAGCCAGCGCCGCTGCACCGCCGGCGCCGGATGGCCGAACCGGTTCAGGTAGCCGCATTGCGCGATCGCATGGCCGGCCCGTGAGGCCATCACCAGCTCGCGCCCGGAGGACCCGCCCGATCCATGATGCGGCGCCAGCACGATGTCGGTCGGGGGCAGGCCCAGCGCGGCCAGCTCGCGCTCCTGCGCCACGCCGATGTCACCGGTCAGCAGCAGCGAATGGCCGGCTCCTTCGACCCGCAATACGCAACTGCGGGCATTGCGGTCGCCGCCGGGATCGGCGACGGCAGCCGCCGGATGCAGGAACGTGAAGGTGACGCCGTCGACGCGCCAGCCATCACCGCGTTCGCAGCGCAGCATCCGAGCCGGCGGCACATCGCGCACGCCGGTCGGCCACAAGCGCGCATCGCGTCGCAGCCATGCCGCCAGGTCGAACGAGGCGTAGCTGCGAGCCACCGGCACCGCCGCCAGCACCGAACGGGTGCCGCCCACGTGATCGAGGTCGGCGTGCGACAGCACCAGCACATCGAGCCGCCTGACGCCACGCGCCTGCAACTGCGGCCCGATCACCCGTTCACCGGCGTCGCCACCACCAAAATGACGCGGCCCGGCGTCAAACAATAGCGCTTGGCTGGCAGTTTCCACCAGAATCGCGCTGCCCTGCCCGATATCCATCGCGCTCATGCGCCAATAGCCCGGTTCGGGCCGCCCGGGCCGCCAGCACAGGAGGGGCAACATGCACAGCCAGCCCAGCCGCCGCAGCGGCCAGCCCCGCGCCTGCAAGGCCCACGCCATGCCCGCCAGCGCCCACAGCAGCCATGGCCACGGCGCCGCCGCCACCGTGAAACTGGCCCAGTCCGCGTTGGCCACGCGCGCCACCAGCGCCATGACCGCATCGAACACCGTCGCCCCCGACTGCCCCACGAACGCGGCTGCCGGCAGCATCCCCGGCATCACCGACGACAACGCGCACAGCAGCGCGAGCGGCGTGACCAGGAAGGTCACCGCGGGAATCGCCACGGCGTTGGCCAGCGGCGAACCCAGCGACACCTGATGCACCAGGAACGCCAGCAGCGGCGTCAGCCCCAGCGTCACGGTCAGTTGCAGGCGCGCGGCCTGCGCCAACCTCGCAGCCCAGCGCTGGCGCCAGCCGGCGTGTGCGTCGCGCGGCGCCTGCGCCACGCGCAGCAGGATGGCCACGGCACCGAACGACAGCCAGAACCCCGCCGCCAGCGGCGCCCAGGGATCCAGCAGCACCACCGCCGCCGCAGCGAACGCCAGCACCCGCCCCGCCGATACCCGCAAGCGCGACCCCAGGGCCGCCAGCACCAGCAGCAACATGAAGAAGGTGCGCCGCGACGGCACGCCCCATCCCGCCAGCAGGCAATACGCCAACCCTACCACGGCCGCTGCGGCGCCGCCCGCGATGCGGGCCGGAACGAACTCGGCCAGGCCCGTGCCGCGCCAGCGCACGCGCCGCCACAATGCCGCCAGCAGCCACGCCGCCAGGCCGGCGATTGACGTCACGTGCATGCCGCTGATCGACACCAGATGGGTGATGCCGGCGCGATTGAAAACGACCCAATCTTCGCGCGCCACGCCCGCCTGGTCGCCGATCGCCAGGGCGACCAGCACCGGCGCGTAACGGTGGCCATCCAGCGCGCGCCGCATACCCTCGCGCACCCGGTGGCGTGCCCGTTCGATGGCAATGCCGGCCGAGGCCCACGGCCGGTCGTCCAGCAGGCGGGGCTGCCCGCGCACCGTGCCGGTGGCCCGCAGGCCGCGCGCGAACAGGCGCGCTTCGCCATCCGGGGCGTCCGGGTTGAGCGGCGCGTGCGGCCGGCGCAGCACCAGCGCCATGCGCCATATCTGCCCGGGAATCACCTGTGGCGGCCCGGACGGCGTCGGCGCGCCTTGCTGTCGGCCCCGCCGCCCGCCTGCCACCGCGCCTTGCGGCGCCAGCCACGACACCAGGATGCGCCTGGGAATACCCGGTTGCGCCGGCCCGACTTGCTCAGCGGTGAAGCGCACCCCGCTCGCATCGTCGTCGGGCAGTTCGGCGATGCGCAGCACCAGCCGCGCCACCGCGTCCTGATGGGCATCGGCCAGCGCGTCATCCAGCCGCCGCTGTGCCTGCCATGCGGCATCGACCGCGCCGAGCAGCAGGCCGAGGATCAGCGGCGCCGCGACCCCGGCGATGCGCCCCGGCCAACGACGCGTGGCCAACGGCACCAGCGCGCAAGCCAGGCCCGCCGCCATGTAGAACCCCGCGCCCGGCAAGTCCGCCAACCCCTGCACCGCCCCCGCGCCCGCCACCACGGCCAGGCAGAATATGCGCCCTTTGATGTCCGCCTCCTGCAATACGGACCAGCATAGGGCCGCGGCGCGTGGCGCGGCTCATTCAGTGAACGCGCTTGTCCACCTCGGCCAGCCGCAAGCGCGGCCGGCGTCACACCCCGCCAACAAGACCGGCATCCGAGAGGCGTCAACGCGCCTGCCGCACCCCGCTGGCCAGCAACCGCACTTCGGCCAGCGCCGCGCCAGTTCCGCCCGCCGCCAGGGTCTCGACCAGACGCGTGCCCACGGCCACCAGATCCGCATGGCGGCCCACCGCCCGCGCCTGCTCCGCGGTGCGCACGCCGAAGCCGGCCGCGATGGGCAATGGCGTGCAGGCCCTGACGCGCGCCAGCGCTTGCGCGATCGCGGCATCGGCGGGCAGCGCGGCGCCCGTCGTCCCCGCCAGCATGACGTGGTACACGAAGCCGCTGGCGCCGGCCAGCACCTGCTCCAGGCGTTCGTCCGGCGTGGTCGGCGCGGTCATCCTGATGATGGCGATGCCGTGCCGCCGCGCCAGCCGTTCGATG
This sequence comes from Achromobacter sp. 46006, assembly GCF_059761975.1. Taxonomy (NCBI): domain Bacteria; kingdom Pseudomonadati; phylum Pseudomonadota; class Betaproteobacteria; order Burkholderiales; family Alcaligenaceae; genus Achromobacter; species Achromobacter sp. 46006. The sequence goes on along the minus strand of NZ_JCBANN010000001.1, from coordinate 256,242 downwards.
CCGGCGGCGTGCTCGGGCGACAGATCCACCACGATCAGTCCATCGACGCCGGCCCAGGCCGCGTCGGCCATGAAGCTGGCCGCTTCGTAGCGCATCAATGGGTTCAGATAGCCCATCAGCACGACCGGTGTCCGCTCGTCTTCCTCGCGGAAGGCGGCGACCAGATCGAGCGTACGCCGCAGCGTCTGCCCCGCCTTCAGCGCGCGCGCGTTAGCGCGTTGCAGCACCGGGCCGTCGGCGATCGGGTCGCTGAATGGCATGCCCAGTTCGATCACGTCCGCGCCCGCCGCCGGCAATCCCCGCAGCAGGGCCAGGCAATCGTCGTAGCTGGGATCGCCGGCCGTGAAATAGGCCGCCAGACCCGCCCGGTCAGCGGCGCGCAGGTCGGCCAGGGTTCGTTCAAGCCGGTTCATCGCGCTTCCCCCGTGAATTGCAGCACCGAATCCATGTCCTTGTCGCCGCGTCCGCTCAGACACACCACCAGCGCCTGATCGCGTGCCATGCGCGGCGCGAGCTTGCGGGCATAGGCCAGCGCATGCGCGCTTTCCAGCGCGGGGATAATGCCCTGCCGCCGCGTCAGCCAGACGAATGCGTCGACCGCCTCGGCATCGGTGACGGACTCGTAGACCACGCGCCCGGTGTCGTGCAACAGCGCGTGCTCAGGCCCGACGCCCGGGTAGTCCAGGCCCGCCGAGATCGAGTGCGCGTTGCGGATCTGGCCATCCGCATCCTGCAGGAAATAGCTGCGGCAGCCATGCAGGACGCCAGGCGCGCCCTCGCCGATGCTGGCCGCATGCTCGGCGGTGTCGGTGCCGCGGCCGCCGGCCTCGACACCGAACAGCCGCACACCGGCGTCGTTCAGGAAGGGATGGAAAAAACCGATGGCGTTGGACCCCCCGCCCACGCAGGCCACCATCGCGTCCGGCAACCGCCCCGTTTTCTCGATGATCTGCGTCCGGGTTTCCTCGCCGATCACCTTCTGCAGTTCACGCACCAGCCAGGGATAGGGATGCGGACCGGCGCCGGTCCCCAGCAGGTAATAGGTGTCGTCGGGATGCGCGATCCAGTCACGGATGGCGGCGTTCATCGCGTCCTTCAAGGTGGCGCTGCCGTCCCGCACCGGACGCACCTCGGCGCCCAGCATCTTCATGCGCGCCACGTTGGAGGATTGCCGCGCCACGTCGACGGCGCCCATGTAGACCACGCATTCCAGGCCGTACAAGGCGCACACCGTGGCCGTGGCCACCCCGTGCTGCCCCGCGCCGGTCTCGGCGACGATGCGGCGCCTGCCCATGCGCCGGGCCAGCAGCGCCTGGCCCAGGCAATTGTTGATCTTGTGGGCGCCGGTATGGTTCAGGTCCTCGCGCTTGAGGAACAGGCGGGCGCCGCCCAGCTCGTCGCTGATCGCCCCCGCGTACAGCAGCGGGCTGGGACGACCCACATAGTCGGCCAGCATGGCGCGGTATTCGGCCCAGAAGCCGGCGTCTTCCCGCGCGGCGCGAAAGGTGCGCTCCAGCGCGTCCAGCGCCGGGGCCAGCGTCTCGGGCATGTAGCGGCCGCCGTAGCCGCCGAACTGGCCCGCCGCGTCGGGAAATTCTGGATGTGAGGTAAAAGACATGGCTTCAGCCCTTGGGGAACATGGGCACCATGGTATCCAGGGAAATTCGCGGAATAAATCATAGATTTCTTGCGCACGGCTATCAGATTTTCTAATATCCATAGCATGCGTAACCTGCCCCCGATGAACTCGCTGCGCTTTTTCGACAGCGCCGCCCGGCACCTGAACCTATCGCTGGCCGCGCAGGAATTGGGCGTGTCGCACAGCGCGGTCAGCCAGCAGATCCGGCAGCTTGAGACCTGGCTGGGCTGCAAGCTGTTCGAGCGCCATTCGGAAGGCGTGCGCCTCACCGCCGCCGGACAGGATCTGCAACGCGCGTGCCAACCGGCATTCGACATGCTCGAACAGCGGCTGGCCGAACTGCAGGGCCGCGCGGCATCGCCCCATGTGGTGGTGGGCGCGCCCGCCAGCCTGCTGTCGAACTGGATCATCCCCAGGCTGGAACATTTCGAGCGCGATCACCCCGCCATCCAGGTGCGGTTGCAGACTGCCACCGACATTGCCCTGCTGGAGCGTGGCGTCGTCGACGTGCTGATCGTCGCCGACACGCACCAGTCACCCACCATCGAGGCGCTGCCACTGTTCCAGGAAGCCATCGGGCCTGTCTGCACGCCCGAACTGGCCCACCGCATCCGCGAACCCGCCGATGTGCTGGGCGCGCCGCTGCTGCACACGGCCTCGCGCCCCGCCGCCTGGGATCACTGGGCGCACGCTTGCGGTGCGACGCTGGACCCGCGGCAGCCCGGACGCCGGTTCGATCAATTGGGCCACATGCTCGAAGCCGCGGCAGCGGGCCTGGGCATCGGCATTGCCCCCCGGGAACTCGTACAGGCCGACATGCGCGCGGGCCGGCTGTCCGCGCCGCTCGGATTCCGGGAAACAGGTGGCCGGTTCAGCCTGTACGCCCGCGCCGATGCCGGGCCGGTCGTGGATAACGTCAAGCGCTGGCTGGCCAGCGAAGCACAGTCCGACCCATCCTGAGGCGACCTCGGATCGATCCGGGATTTGTCCTCGCGGCAAGACGCGGGACGGATCATCGGCTTAGCATTTTCAGGATGATCCATTCCGGATCCGATAACCGAACCCGTGTAGTCCCCGCGCGGACCGGGGCGTTGCGCAGGGGCTGCTTGCCAGTGTCGACCCCACACTGGTCACCGCATCGAGCCGCCCCGCTCAACGCCATCCACGCCGGTTCGAATCGACCCTTGCCATCCCGTCCGCAGCAAGCAGCACATCACGCCGATTGCGATCGCGGCAGGGCCCTGCCGCAATATTGCATTGGAGAAAACATGCCCTCGATCAGAAGCCAGTCCCTGTCGCTGCGGGCTCGCACCAACCTGGGCAAATCGGAGGCCGCGCAAGGCGTGGCCATCGAGCGACTGTCTTCCGGCCAGCGCATCAATCACGCAGCGGACGACGCCGCCGGCGAAGCCATCGCCAAGCACTTCACCGCGCAGATCCGCGGCCAGCACCAGGCGGCGCGCAACGCCAACGACGGCATCTCGCTGGCGCAGACCATCGAAGGCGCGCTGGGCGAAATGGACCGCAGCCTGCAACGCATCCGCGAACTGTCGGTGCAGGCGCAGAATTCCACCAACTCGCTCAGCGACCTGGAATCCATCCAGGCCGAGATCGACCGGCAACTGGGCGAAATCGAGCGCATCTCTCACCAAACCCGCTTCAACAACCTGGACGTGCTGGCGCAGGACGCCGCCATCTCGATCCAGGTCGGCGCGCACGACGGCGAGACCATCGACCTCAATACAAAGCTCGTCAATACCAAGACCCTGAATCTGGATCGGATCGACGTGGTGCATGACCCGCGACTGGGTGGCGCCACCGACCAAACCATGCTGGACACCCACGCGCCAACCGGCCCCGCTCCGGTCGTTCCCGGTCCGGCGACGCCCCCGCCCGCCACCATCCCGGCAACGCTGGCCATCAGGGACGGAGGCAGAACCTTCACCATGTTCCAGGCATTCCTCATCCAATATGACTTCAACGGAACCACCAACTACGTGGTCCGAATGATCGGTGCACTGGCGAACCCCTTGGGAGACTCCTACCGGGTCACGCTGCCCGTCCCAGTTGGCGGCGCTCTCGATATCGACATCACCGGCTTGACGCCCTTCAACGTGGCGTCGGTCGGCACGGCTGAACAGGCGCAGATAGCCGGCAGCACCGCCTACCTCATCGGCCAGCAAGTCCCGGTGCCGGTGACGCCGCCTCCCGCCACGGCCCCTGCGCCACCCGCCTCTCCCACGCCCCCCGCCGCGGCCGATGCCGTCAGCAAGGGCACGCCGATCAAGCTGTTCGATTTCCTCCAGCGCCTCGCGCCCGTGCCCATCGCCGACGACGGCCGCCCCCTGTTCGACCAGAACAGCAAGGTTCATTACCTCACCGACGCCAGCGGCAACGCCAATGGCGACTATGTCATCAGCGGCAGCGACGGCAATTTCTACGACATCAGCATTTCGGCCGCCGGGCAGGTCGAATTCAAGCCGAAGGACGCGCCGCCCACGGTCAACATGAAGGTCATGCCCATGAAGCGGGTGAGCAACGCGCTGGACCAGGTGGACGGCCTGCGCGGCGAACTGGGCGCGATGCAGAACCGCCTGGGTTCGGTCATCACCAACCTGAACCACACCGCCAGCATTCTCAGCCACGCCCGCAGCCGCATCGAGGACGCGGACTACGCCATCGAAACCTCCAACCTGACCCGGCAACAAATCCTGCAGCAGGCCAGCAAGGTGGCGCTGACGCAGGCCAACCAGCTGGCGCAGAACGTGTTGGCGTTGCTGCAGGAGGATTGAGGCGTCGTAGGGGCAGGCCCGAACGCGCGGCGAAGAAAAAAAGGGGCTTCGAACAATCGGGCTTCGGCCGCGACAGTGGCGATCCGAGCTCGCCGGGCCTCTCGCTACTGCGATGCTCTTGGTAACTCGTACTGCCTGCCGCAGATTTGCGACTTATGCGTTTCTATATATGCTTGCGCTTGTTGCCGTAGCCAGTCATGAGCTTGGAGCAGCGCGAAGTCCGCTTCCTGAGCCTTGGACTCGCCGAAATAGGCGTGTATTTTCTGTCCCAGACGTTCGGCATCTGTCAAGGTAGTCATGTCCATAGCGGGATTGCTAAATCTATTCATCCGCATCGACCATGCCTTACTGGCCTCCTGCGCGCGGTACAGATTGGCGAAGAGGGGATCCTCGCGATACGCTTCAATTTGCTTGCGCACAGGTTCAGGCCAACTTTCCCAATACGCCATTTGTATACGCTCGCCTTCGATATCCAGCCTGAATGCGAGCGTCTCCCATTGGCCCCATTTCTCGGCAGGCACGGGCCAAAGAAACTCCACTGACGCGAATGCCTCCGACAGGTGTGGATCAACGTTGCTTAATGCGGTCAGAATGGGTTCAAGTTGTCCGGTTTGGATCAGGGTCTGCTTGAACTGCGCCAGCAACGCTATATTGTGAGCGCCCGTAGATGCGTCGATCAAATTCTCCGTGACCGTGGCCAAAGCCCGGCCCAGGTCGGTCAAGGTTCTGACCGTTGCCCCGTCCGCATCGGTAAGCAGACGCATTGAATGCTCGTACTGTGCATCACTTAACTGGTCGATTGCCCAAAGCATCCCCTGCTGCGTCGGCATGATCAACGCCAAGGAGGACGATTCCTGCAAATGGCGATGGAATGCGCCGCCAACCGTCTCTATGTAACGACGATAGGCCGGCAGGAACAGGCGTGAATTGTCCAGCCGCGACGGGCATCGCTGGACCAAAACCCAGCGGCGCAAGGTGTCTTCCATTGACAGTATGAGCCACGGTTCGCGCCACGCCCGCGCGAATATGCTTGATTTTTGCAACGCATCGAGCATCTTCTGCTGGTGCGGCGTAGGGGAAAACGCGGCGGCGTGCACAGCCAGCGGCAGCGCCAATATCCAACACATGATCCACGCAGTCCAGGTGGAACTACTACGGAATCGGTCGTGGCACATTACATACTCCAAGCTATTCTCGTTGGCGGATTCTGTTTACTGGGTGCCCTGTCCAGTCTCATCGCGCTGCGTCAACAACGCCTCCTCTGGCGCCTCACCCCGTTGCCGTACCGGCACATCGGTGCCGCTTTGCAAATAGCTGACTCAGTCAGTGCTGGTCGAGGGTTGCCCTTTCACCGAGTGCAGCTTATAGCCGGGCGTGCTCATATCCTGAGGCCTGGTAGCCACATCCAGAACAGCAACGACTCATCCTGTGTGCCGAACATTGGACCGTCAACGGCAACAGGCCATTTATCAGTTTGAGTTCCAAAGGTCGCCAATCGATGGACGACTCCATCACCGGGTGACACGGGGCATCGCAGTCAGACGCTGAACAGCATGTGCGTGCAAGCCGCGCCACCGCGGCGGCGGGGCCCCACCCGCTCAGTCGGTCACCAGATACGCCTGCCCGCCCGGCTTGAGGTACCGCTGCAGCGCCTGGAACGGCACGCTGCCGTGGGTGCCGAGGCAGGCGCCCGAGGCATGTCCCACGCCGGACACCGACAGGCTCAACGCGCCCGGCGAAGCGGCGCCCAGTGCCAGGTATTGCGGCCAGAGGTCGGCGCAATCTTCCAGGTTGGGACGCTGCTCGGCGAGGCGCTCTGCTGGACCGGCCTTGATCACCTGATCCACCAACCTCGACAGCGCGGCGCTGGGTTCACGGCCGAAAGTTCGTTTGCCCTGCGCGTAGGCGTCGAATACGCGGTTCCAGTCCAGGTATTCGCCACGCAACAGGTCGAAGGTATACGGTTCGAAATGATTGAACGGGTGGGCCCCGCCGCAATCCAGGCTGCCTGCTTCGGTCACGGTCAGCAACGCGCGCGACAGCCAGGTGACGTTGATGTTTTCCTCGTCGAAGCCGCCCAGGGTGCCCGCGCCGGGATTCGTGCTGGTATAGGCCGACGCCATGCATTCCAGCGCGCCCAGGCTCTTGCGCCAGTGGCGCTGTTCCAGCAGGGCGTTGACGCGCCGCATGACCTGCGGATCGGGATGACGGCTGAGACGCGGATAGGCGAACCGGGTGCGCGGATCCACCCACATGCGATAGGCCACCGCGCCCGCGCCGACATCCTTGCCCACCGGCTTGGCGTGGCCGGCCAGCTTCAGCGTTTCATAGGGCGCGCGGGTGGCGTCGATGCCGGCCTTGAGGTCGATGTCGCCCGGACCGGACTGCGCGGCGCGCGCCTGGGCGCGGTCGCGTTCGAGTTGATCGGTGTCGTAGGCGGCCACCCGTTGCAGGTCGAAGCGGCGTTGCTTGCCGGTCCGCGTGTCGGTCCACTGACCGCGATAGCCCTTGGCATCGCGTGCGCCTTGCCAACTGGCGGCGCGGTCGGCGGCATCGATCGTGGCCGTGTCGGAGGCGGGCGGCCGTGCCGGATTCGGCTTAGGCTCGTACAGGACTTCGCCCGTGCCGCGCAGGGGAATGTCGACGCCGCTCCCCGGATAGAAGTAGCGACCGCTCACGACCCCGTTGGCGCCAGCCGCGTCATCCAGTTCCAGCACCACTTCGCCGGCGCCTTGCAGCGTACCTTTGTAGACGGTGCGCTGGGCGGCATCGGCCTGCGCACCCGGCAGCGACAGGAGGGCCATCGCCAGGGCCCCCAGGGAAGGAATATGAGGGCGAAAGATGGACGATGGCATGGGGTGGGCGCAGCCGGAAATTGGGATGGGCCAACTATACCCGAGCCATCTCTGTGCCCTCCGGTTGCGGCCGACGGACGCAACACGCGAGCGCGCGCCACCGAGCCGGCGATTGAAGCGAGGCGGCCGGGCCGGTGCTTACGTGCTCTTCAGCGCCGCCAGCACCCCGGCCAGATCCAGCGCGCCGGCGCTGGCGGAACGTTTCATCGATTCCAGCCCGCGGACCACCCAGCCCGCCACCACTGCATTCGCGTCCGCCTCGTTCACCGCCATCGCCTCGTGACGCGGAACCTGGATGACAACCGCAAAGACCGCTTTCTTGCCCGAGTACTTCGCCACGGCGCTGAACCCCGACTCGGCATAGTCGCTGATGCTGCCTCCCACGTAGAGTTCGATATCCAGCGTGGTGGCGCCAGGCACCACCACCGGCGCCAACGCCGCCTTCAGTCTGGGCCGGTACGCGACGACGGCGGGCAGGAACCGCAGGCCGACCTCCGGCCCGCCCATTCTTGCGCCGAGTGCGACATCCATGCAAACTCCTTTCCCGGGCAGGCCGGTCGTGTGCGGACGGGGCATCGGCCGGGCACGGTGCGCCGGCCGCGCCGGACGTCACTTGTTTCGCTTGACCATATCCAGGATGATCCGGAAGAGTTCGTCGCGCGCCTGCGCCTCGGGGATTTCACCGGCGACGGCCGCATTCGAGAGCGCGTCAGCCGCGCCCAGCATGGCCCACAGGCTGGCCGTGGCGATGCCTTGCGGCCCGGCGAAGGGCGCGAAGAGGCGCCGGCATTTTTCGATGAAGGCATATTGGTACTGCCTTTTCAAGGCGGCCAGCTCCGGCGAGCCGTCCAGCGCCGCGAGCACCCCGGCAATCTCGCGCCCTTGCGCCGATACGCACGCGACGTATCTCGCGGCGATGACGCCGGCCTTGTCCTTCAGGGTCGGCTTGCTGGCGGCGATGGCGTCGTCGATGATCGCCGTCTGACGCGCATCGAAGTCCTGGTACAAGGCGGCCAGCAGGCCATTGCGCGTGCCGAAGTGGTCGTAGACCACCGGCTTGGAAATCCCGGCCTCTTCGGCCAGGCGCCCGAGGGTCAAGGCGTCGGAGCCTTCCTCGCTGACCAGTTTCCAGGAGACTTCCAACAACTGGCGCGAGCGCTCGTCTTTCGACAGGCGGCGGCGTGGCGGCGGGGCGGGAGCGGCGGACATCTGTATTCTCGGGTATCGATCAGGACGGCACGGCAAAGATCCGCTGGCCGATAGTGTGCGCCGCGTCGAGATGGGACGCCGGAGAGCCGGTATCCGAGGGAAGCAGCAATTCCGATGTCGCGACGCGCGCGCCGCAGTAGCCAAAGATGCCGTGGTCGATCTGCGTTTTCATGGCGCCGAAATAGCCATGCTTGTCGTAGGTTCGCATATCGGCGCCGCCGATGGCAACCAGGTGCACCGACAGGCGCTGCAATTTCTTGACCAGCTTGCCGTCCGCGCTGGCGTCATAGGCCCAGCCGTTGGTGAACACGCGGTCGATCCAGCCCTTCAACAAGCCGGGAAATGACCACCAGTAAACCGGATAGACCAGCGCCAACGCATCCGCGCGGTCGAGCCGCGCATGCTCGGCGAGGACGTCCGGCGACGGCGCCGTCTGCTTCAGGTGCAGGGCCACGTCGGCCTGGGTGAATCTCGGATCGAACCCCTGCGCGGCCAGATCCGCGATCTCGAAAGTGTGTTCCGTACCGGAGGCGGCAATGCCCTGCGCGAGCCGGGCGGCGACGGCGTGGGTCAGGGATGCCGGATCGGGATGTGCGACAACAATAAGGGCGTGCATGCGGGGCCTTCCGTATCAGAATTTCTATATACCAATCGTAGCCTACTTTTAGTAGGTTATGAAAACTCCTTTGGCCGCGATCGAGCTGGCGGCCGCGGACATGTCCGCCGACCATGCCCGCCGCGATCTTGAGCATGGGCGCCCGAAGCGATAAATTTGCTGCAGCGAAATCGTTACCGCGGCCTGCCCCGCAGGCCCGACGTTGGAGTCACACGCATGGATATCATCGAGACGATCGCTGCGCACACACGCGCGCTGCAACGCCCGCTGTACGCCGTGACGGCCAGCGCCATCCGCAAGGCCGACACTCCCCTCATCCTCACCCTGCACTGGCACGGCTTTCATCGTGATGGCGAGCCCGGCCGCCGGCTGCGCTCAGTCGCCGGTTCGGCGGTGCAGCTCAACCTGCGCTGGCACGAGTTTGCCGTGCTCGACCGCGCGTTCATCGACGCCGGATGGGCGCTCGGCGCCTGGGACGTCGAGCGCGTGGCGCGCCCGCCCTGGTGGCGCCTGAACGCGCCGGTCGCGGAAGCCGTGGCCGGCCACCGCGCCTTCGCCGATTTTTCCGACCTGCCGCCTGAGGACGACCCGGTCGTGGTGGAAGCCCCGGACCAAAGGGACCTGATCGCACTGGCGGCGCGCAAGGGCTACGTGCGCTGGCTGTTCAGGCCCCGCAAGGGCGGCCTCTGGCGCCAGCTCGATGTCGACGACAGCACGCTGGATGCCGACGGCGGACGCGCCCTGCCCTGCCCGGTTCCGCTGCAACCGGACGGCCGCGAACTGCGCCGCAAGGTGCTCTACCGGCTCGGGCGTGGGAATGGATTTTTGATTCTTTAAGTTTCATTTTGATGCATTTTTGACTCTTGAAGCGCCTTTGGCGCGCCCATAGATTTTTTGCGCATCCCGATCGCGGATGCCCGGCGCGTGACGGCGCAATGCTGTGGCGACGTGCCGGCGTTCACTTTTTGATGATCAAGACTTCAGGAGATAGAGTCATGAAGATCCGTCCCCTCTATGACCGGATTGTCGTCAAGCGAATCGAACAACAGCGCCAGACGGCGTCCGGGATCGTCATTCCCGATTCGGCCGCCGAAAAGCCCGAGCAAGGCGAAGTCCTGGCCGTCGGGCAAGGCAAGCGCAACGCCGACGGCTCCCTGCGCGAGCCCGAACTCAAGGTGGGCGACCATGTCCTTTTCGGCAAGTACACCGGCCAGACCGTGAAGATCGACGGCGAAGAACTGCTGGTCATGCGCGAAGACGACGTCTTCGCCGTGCTCGCGCCGCGGGACAAGCAACTGAAGAAGGCCGCCTGAGGCCCGGCCATCGCGAACTGAGGAGCAAGACATGAGTGCCAAAGACGTCAAATTCCACGATAACGCCCGCACCCGCGTGGTCAAGGGCGTCAATATCCTGGCCGACGCCGTCAAGGTGACGCTCGGCCCCAAGGGCCGCAACGTGCTACTCGAACGCAGCTTCGGCGCGCCCGTCATCACCAAGGACGGCGTCTCGGTCGCCAAGGAAATCGAACTGAAGGACAAGTTCGAGAACATGGGCGCGCAGATCGTCAAGCAGGTGGCCTCGAAGACAGCCGACGTGGCCGGCGACGGCACCACCACCGCCACCGTGCTGGCGCAGGCCATCGTGCAGGAAGGCATGAAGTACGTCGCCTCCGGCATGAATCCGATGGACCTGAAGCGCGGCATCGACCAGGCCGTATCGGGCGTGGTCGAGGCGCTGCGCAAGCTGTCCAAGCCGATCTCCACCAGCAAGGAAACGGCGCAGGTGGCGGCGCTGTCGGCCAACGCGGATGAAGCCATCGGCAAGATCATCGCCGACGCGATGGACAAGGTCGGGCGCGAAGGCGTGATCACCGTCGAGGACGGCAAGTCGCTGGACAACGAGCTCGATATCGTCGAGGGCATGCAGTTCGACCGCGGCTACCTGAGCCCCTACTTCATCACCGATCCCGAGAAGCAGGTGGCGCAGCTCGACGACCCGCTGGTGCTGCTGTACGACAAGAAGATCTCCAACGTGCGTGAGTTGCTGCCGGTGCTGGAAAGCGCCGCCAAGGCCGGCAAGCCGCTGCTGATCGTGGCCGAGGATGTCGAAGGCGAGGCGCTCGCCACGCTGGTGGTCAACGCCATGCGCGGCGTGCTCAAGGTCACCGCGGTCAAGGCGCCGGGCTTCGGCGACCGCCGCAAGGCCATGCTGGAGGACATCGCCATCCTCACGGGCGCCACCGTCATCTCCGAAGAGACCGGCAAGCAGCTCGACAAGGCCACGCTGCAGGACCTGGGCAGCGCCAAGCGCATCGAGGTGCGCAAGGAAGACACCATCATCATCGACGGCGCCGGCAAGCAGGAAGCCATCGACGCCCGCGTCAAGACGCTGCGCAAGCAGATCGAGGACGCCACCAGCGACTACGACCGCGAGAAGCTGCAGGAACGCGTGGCCAAGCTGGCGGGCGGCGTGGCCGTCATCAGGGTGGGCGCCGCCACCGAAGTCGAGATGAAGGAAAAGAAGGACCGCGTCGACGATGCCCTGCATGCGACCCGCGCGGCGGTCGAGGAAGGCATCGTGCCCGGCGGCGGCGTGGCGCTGCTGCGCGCCCGCGCGTCCATCCAGGACCTCAAGGGCGCCAATGCCGACCAGGACGCCGGTATCCGCATCGTGCGGCGCGCGCTGGAGGCGCCGCTGCGCGCCATCGTGGCCAATGCCGGAGAAGAGCCGTCGGTGGTGGTGGCCAAGGTGGCGGACGCCAAGGGCAACTACGGCTACAACGCCGCTACCGGCGAGTACGGCGACCTGGTGGAGATCGGCGTGGTCGACCCGACCAAGGTCACCCGCACCGCGCTGCAGAACGCGGCGTCGATCGCCGGCCTGATCCTGACCACGGACGCCACCGTGGCCCAGGCCGCCGAAGAGGCCAAGCCGCAGGCGGCGCCGGCCGAAGCCATGGACTTCTGATCCGGCTCGGACCGGGGCAGCGTGAAGGCATCGCGCCACAGGCGCGGTGCCTTTTTTTGCGTCGCGGCGCGCGAACGGGCCGCCACCGCCGAGTCCCCGCGGACCGCACTTCAACGCCGTCTATGCATTCGCGCCAGACGATTTCACAAATCAAAAACGCGGGGTCTTGAATCCACGCGGACAGCACTTATATCCCTTTTGAAGCGATCGAGCGGCTGGCGATTGCGCAGCATGAAGCGGCCCCGATCCTGTCCAACCATCTTGGGAGGTAATCATGGCGAACTACCCATTCACCGATACCGGTGTCGAGTCCTTCTTCGACGCGGTCCAGGAACAGATGGACCGTATCCTGCGCGGCGCTAACCTGCCCGCCAACCTGCGCGCCCTGCCCAGGGGGCACTTTCCGCCGGTCAACATCGGCGTGTCCGATGACGCCGCGGTGGTGGTGGCCTTCATCCCCGGCATCGACCCGGACACCCTGAAAGTGTCCATCGAAAAAGGACTGCTGACGATCAGCGGCACGCGCCAGTCGCGCGACTTTCCCGAAAATGCGCGCTACTACGCGCGCGAACGGGCCGAGGGCTCCTTCTCGCGCGCCATCGAACTGCCGGCCGATGTCGATGCCGACAACGTCGAAGCGCGCTACGTCGATGGCTGCCTGCTAGTGTCCATCAAGAAAAAGGAATCCTCCAAGCCGCGCCTCATCCCGGTGCAGTGATGCCCATCCGCCGCTTTATCCAGGAGAAACGATCATGAATACGCGAAACGAACTCGTCGTCGAACAGGAAGGCCGCAAGCCGGAGCGCCGGCCCGCCACGCTGCCCGCCGTGGACATTTTCGAGGATGCGGCCGGTGTCACCGTCATTGCCGACCTGCCCGGCGTCACCAAGGAACGCCTGAACATCAAGGTGGAATCCGACGTGCTGGTGCTTGAAGGCGAAGCCGCCGTGCCCGTGCCGCAGGAACTGCGCCTGATCCACAGTGAACTGCGCGAACCGCTCTTTCGCCGCTCGTTCCGGCTGGGGCCGGAGTTCGACAGGGACGCGATCAGCGCCAACCTCAAGCAAGGCGTGCTGACGCTGCGGGTGCCGCGTGTGCGCGAAGCCCAGCCGCGCCAGATCCCGGTGACAGTGATGTAATCCGGCGCCGCGCCGCGTAGCCACCGCGGCGCGGCGTCTTTTGGGCAGACCGGATACCTGGCCGTGCGCGCCGCCCGGCAGGTTCAACGATGGCCGTCACAGGCCAGCGATGGCGTCCAAGCGGACACCGCGGCAATGCCAACGGCCGATCAGTGGCCAATTCCGGCACATCGCGGGGATAATATCGGCTTTGCCGCCTGCAATGACTTACGGAAGCCACCCGCTTGGGCCACCAGACCTCGTCTCTTGCCGACCAATACGCGCGCCTTGACGCAGATATCGCGCAGGCCTACGCACACTGGAGCGCGGGCCAGGCCCCGCAAGCCGAACATCTCTGCCTACGGGTATTGGCGGCGCAGCCGGAACAACCGCATGCGCGCCACCTGCTTGGCCTGATCGCACACGCATACGGCCACGCGGACCTGGCCCTGGCGCATCTGCGCGTGGCTTGCCGGGCTCCAGCCGCCCCCGCCGCGTATTGCAGCAACCTGGCGGAAATATGCCGCCAGCAAGGCTTGCTGGACGAAGCCGAAGTAGCGGCGCGGCGCGCGCTGGCAATCGATCCCGCCTTGGCCGAGGCCTGGAACAATCTGGGCATCGTTCTACAGGAAAAGGGCCAACTGACAGACAGCCTCGAATGCCTGCTGCGGGTTGCCGCACTGCTGCCGGACAGCCCTCAGGCGCACAACAACCTTGGCAATACCTGCAAGCGCCTGGGGGACACGCAACAGGCCCTGGCGCATTATCGCCGCGCGCTGGCGCTCGATCCGGACTACGCGCAGGCCCTGAGCAACTACTCGGTCGCATTGAGCGATGCGGGCCTGCACCAGGAGGCACTGGCCGCGATCCAGCGCGCCATCGAAATCGATCCGCTGACACCGAATGCGCATCTGAATCTCGCCAACCTGACGCGCGCCCATGGCCAGGCCGCCGCCGAAGACGAGGCGACCGCGCCCGCCTTCGCCCCCGACCACGAACACATCCAGACCCAGGCCGAGGCCCTGTTGCGCGACGGCCACCATGCGCAGGCCGAAGCGCTGCTGCGCCAGGCGCTGCAACATGACCGACCGCCGGTGACGCTATGGCGGCTGCTTGCGCGGGCCTTGCGGCGCCAGGGAAAACTGCACGAGACGCGCGCAGCCCTGGAGCACATCGTACGCGCCGATCCGGTCGATGCGGGGGCACGCTTCGACCTGGCCGAGGTGCTGCTGGCGCAAGGGGATTTCGCCAGCGGCTGGCGCGAATACCGCTTCCGCTACCACTTGGCGCATACGGCAATGCTGGCGCGCCATGTGCAGCGGCCACGCTGGGACGGCCGGCCCATTGCCGGCCAGACCCTGTTGATCCATGACGAACAGGGATATGGCGACACCTTCCAGTTCCTGCAATTGCTGACGCTGGCGCGCGCGCGCAGCGGCGCTCACATCATCCTGGAAGTCAAAGAGGCGTGCCATGCCCTGGCGCGGCGGGGCGGCGGCTTCGACCAGATCATCATCGCCGGGACCGTGCCCCCGGCGTTCGATTACCACTGCGAGCTGATGAGTCTGCCGCAGGCGTTGGGCCTGCGGCTTGCCGACTTGCCCGCGAACACGGCCTATCTACGCCCCGACCCGGTGCGCGTGGCGCACTGGCGGGCGCGGCTGGCGCGGCTGCCGCGCCCGCTGGTCGGGTTGGTCTGGGCTGGGCGTCCCACCCATCCCAACGACGCGCTGCGCTCGCTGGCCCTGGCCGATCTGGCGCCACTGGCGCAGCCCGGCATCACCTTCCTCGGCCTGCAGCAAGGCGACGCGGCGGCCCAGGCCGCCACGCCCGTGCCAGGCATGGCCATGGTGTCGTTGAGCCAGGAAATCCGCGACTTCGACGACACCGCGGCCATCGTGACGCTATTGGACGTGCTGGTGTCGGTGGATTCCTCGCCGTTGCACCTGGCCGGCGCGCTGGGCTGTCCGGCCTGGGCGCTGTTGCCGTTCGTGCCGGACTGGCGCTGGCTGCAGGACCGCGCCGACACTCCCTGGTATCCGTCGCTGCGCTTGTTCCGTCAACCGGCGGCGCGGGCTTGGCGCCCCGTGCTGGACGACGTTGCCGCCGCGCTTGGCGCCCTGCGCGCCGGCATGGCCCAAGGCGGCGACGCGCCGCCGGACATGCCGGCGGCGTGAAGAAGCCGCCGGCTTGCGGCAGAGCGATGCCGCTGGCGTACTGCAAGGCATCGATCAAGCGCTCCCGAAAAGGCCCCGGCTGGAAGCCCGGGGCGCCGGGCGGTATAGTCACCGGCGCGGCTCGCGCCGCCGGCCTCGCCCTCCCCGATGTCGAATTCCTTCCTGGAGACTTCCCATGACCAGCGCTTCCAACGCTCCCGTCATTCTGATTACCGGCGGTGGCCGCGGGGTCGGCGCCGCGACCGCTCGGCTGGCCGCCGCGCAGGGTTACGACGTGGCGGTCAGCTACGCCTCGAACGACGCCGCGGCCCGCGCCGTGGTGGCCGATGTCCAGGCTCAGGGGCGTCGCGCCCTTGCGGTGCGCGCCGACAGCGCCGACCCTGAACAGGTCGTCAGCCTGTTCGACGCTGTCGACCGCGAATTCGGCCGTCTCGACGTGCTGGTCAACAACGCCGCCATCATCGCGCGGCAATCGCGCCTGGAAGATCTGGACTTCGCGCGCATACAGCGCATCTTCGCTGTCAACTCCATCGGCCCGATGCTGTGCGCGCAACAAGCGGCGCGGCGCATGTCACAGCGCCACGGCGGCCAGGGCGGCGCCATCGTCAATGTCTCGTCCGGCGCGGCGCGGCTCGGCAGCCCCAACGAATACGTGGACTACGCCGCCTCGAAGGGCGCGCTCGAAAGCTTCACCATCGGCTTTTCGAAGGAAGTGGCGCGCGAGGGCATCCGGGTCAACTGCGTGCGCCCGGGCCACATCTATACCGAAATGCATGCCGATGGCGGCGAGCCGGGACGGGTCGACCGCATCAAGGACACCGTGCCCATGGGCCGGGGTGGACAGCCCGAGGAAGTGGCGCGGGCCATTCTGTGGCTGGCGGGCGCCGAAGCCTCGTACGTCACGGGAACCTTCGTCGATGTCACGGGCGGCAAGTAAACAGGCCGGCTCGCGTCGGCCACCGCGCGCAACGGCCGGCTGTCGCGCCCGCTAGCGCAACGCCGCGACTTCGACCACGGTCGCTCCGCAGGCCCGCACCAGCTCGGGATCGTGGCTGGCGAACAGCACCACTCGATCTCGGCCCCAGGCCTTGAACAGTTCGGCCAGCTCGCGCCGCGCCGGCGTATCGAGCCCGTTGCTGGGGCCATCGGCGACAACCACGGCCGGGTCGCCCAGGGCCGCCGCGGTCAGGTAAACCTTGCGGCGCGTGCCCGTGGACATTTGCTCGAAGCGCTTGTCCAGGTGCGGCTCCAGGCCCAGCCGGGCGGCCAGATCGAGTATGGCGCCGTCGACCGCGACCTGCTTTTGCGCGGCGATCCGCGTCAGCAATTCACGGCCGGTCAGCGCCGGCAAATCCAGACAGTTGTCGGGCACATGGGCCAGCCGCGCCTTGGCCTGCGGTGGTGCCTGCGCCAGTGAATGGCCGTCGATCCAGACCTCGCCGCCATCCGGCGCGAGGGCGCCCGCGATGATGCCGAGCAGGCTGGATTTGCCCGTGCTTTCCTCTTCGCACAACGCCACGCAACCTGGGCCGAAGGTGTGCGTCAGCCCCTGAAAGACCAGATGGTCGCCGTAGCGCTTGGTGAGGTTATCGATGCGTAGCATGGCGCCAGTGTACGCAGGAACGCCGCGCGCGGCCAGCGGGCGCTTGCGCACCCGATTCACCGCGCCGCCCGGCGAGCCGGCGCCTTGCGGCAGACCGGCAGCGCCGCGCAGCACCTCGACGCGGTCATGCATGGCGCTGCCGCCCGAGCGAATGCTGGCGCGGCCGTAGAAGCCGCGTTCCAGCGGCACACCGTCGTACCGGATGACGCAGCCCTCGAAGCCGCGGCCCGCCATGATTCCAGAAACGCCGGCCTGTCCGGCTTGACAAGCCCCCCTTGCGCCTCCGAACATAGCCCCATCCACCCGGGGAGCTTCGGCAAGAAGCTGAGATTCCGATGGCGGCCGCGCCTGTTGCACGGCACGCGGCGCGCGAGACCCGTCGAACCTGATCCAGACAATGCTGGCGTAGGGAAGGTGCGCATCCCGCCGGCTCCTGCCGCCGCTCCATGACGCCTTGCCCCGCCAGTTGTCCCCTTGCAAGGACCTATCGGCATGGCTGCTTCCGCCCCTTCCCTTTCCGCCCTGGCGCTGGCCTCGCGCGACCTGTACGCCGCCGTGCGGCGCGACGCGCCGCTGGTGCAGTGCCTGACCAATTTCGTGTCGATGAACACCGCCGCCAACACGCTGCTGGCCATCGGCGCCTCGCCGGCGATGGTGCACGCCGTGGAAGAAGCGCCGGAATTCGCCGCCCTCAGCGGCGCGGTGGTGATCAATATCGGCACGCTCTCGGCCCCCTGGCTGGACAGCATGCTGCGGACAGCCGCCGCCGCCAACCAGGCGGGTACGCCCTGGGTGCTGGACCCGGTGGCGCACCACGCCACCGCGTTCCGCCGCGACGCGGTGCGGCGCCTGCTGGAGCTGCGGCCTGCCGTGATCCGCGGCAACGCGTCGGAGATCATCGCCCTTGCCGGCGGCAAGAGCGCCGGCAAGGGCGTGGATGCGCGCGATCCGGTGCAGCAGGCCGAGCAGGCGGCGTGCGAGCTGGCCCGCACCCATGCCACGGTAGTGGCGGTGACCGGCGAAATGGACTACCTGACAGACGGCGAGCGCGAGGTGCGCGTGACCGGCGGATCGCCGCTGATGCCGCAAGTGACCGCCACCGGCTGCGCGCTGACGGCGGCGGTCGGCGCGTTCGCGGCGGTGGCGCGCGATGACGCCTACACGGCGGCCGTGGCGGCGCTGTCCTGCTTCGGTATCGCCGGCCGCCGCGCCGGCGCGCAGGCGCAAGGCCCCGGCTCCTTCGCGTGGCGCTTCCTGGACGCGTTGGCGGCGCTGGAAACGGACAGCCTGACGGCCGAATCGCCGCTGCGCTGACCCGCCCTGCGCACGCCGCCGGACCGGGGCGCGCACGAACTGCCCCTACATGCGGTACTGCAGGCTCAGCATCGCATTGCGCGGCGCCCCCGGCATGTTCAGGTTGGGGCTGCTGCCATGCGCCGACACGATGTAGCCGGCATCGAACAGGTTGTAGACGTTCAACTGCACCGAGTACGGCCCCTGGCGCCACCAGGCGGCGGCGTCGGCGGTGACGTAGCCCGGCAGCTTGACCGTATTGCCCGGGTTGGCGAAACGCGCGCCCACCAGGTTCAGGCCGGCGCCAACGCCAAAACCATCGCCCAGGTCCTTGGTGATCCAGACATTGCCGGCATGGCGCGGCGTCAGCGTGGCGCGCTTGCCTTGCACATCCTGCCCGGCATCGCGGGCCACCGACCGGGTCACGCGCGCATCCAGGTAGGCATAGCCCAGCATCGCGCGCCAGCCGTTGGACAGGTCGCCCGACAGGGTCCACTCGGCGCCATCGGTGCGCTGCGTGCCCACCGGCACCAGGGTGTTGGTGACCGGGTTGGTGACCTTGATATCGGTGCGCTCCAGGCGGAATACCGACACTGTGGTCGAGAGCTTGCCGTCGAGGAAATCGTACTTGGCGCCGACTTCGTAGTTGGTGGTCTTTTCCGGCGCCAGGTCAACGTTGTTGGCCGCCACCGAGAACGCTTCCCCCGAAGGTTGGTAGGAGCGGCTCCACGACACGTAGTACGACTGCACGCTGTCGGGCTGGAAAACCAGGCCCAGGCGCGGGCTGAAGTTGGAATCGGTGCGCGACAGGCTCTGTCCGCTGCGGCGGTCCTCGGTCCGTTGCTCGAAACGATCGTGGCGCACCCCGCCCAGCACTTTCCAGTGCTCGCCCAGCGACACCATGTCCTGCACGTACAGGCCGAGCGTATTGAAGCGGCCCAGGTTGTTGGAGCCGGGCGCGCCCACGGCCTGCCGCCGCAGCGTCGGCAATTGCGGATCGAACAGATTGACCACCGCCACGTTGGGGTTGGAATAGCTCACCAGGTCCTTGTTCTGCTGGCCCACCTCGACACCGTAGAGGATGTCGTGGCGCACCGAGCCCCACTGCGCGCGCTGCATCAGCTCGGTCTGGTTGGTCCAGCCGTGCTCGTTGCGCAGCACATTGCCATGCGTCAGCGAAACGGTCTGCGCCGCTTCGTTGACCGAGCCCGGCAGGGTGTTGTTGCGGTTGAGCGTGTAGTGGTAGTAGCGGGTGGCGTTGCGCAGCGACCAATTGTCATTGAAACGGTGCGTCAGCGTACCGGCATAGGACTGCACCCGGGTCTGGGTGTAGTCGGTATCGCGCGCGTTCTCGGCGCCGTAGTAGGTCGACGGGTCCACGTCGACCGGACGGCCACGGTAGGCAGGAATGCCGAAATCGGTCAGGCGGCGGTCTTCCAGGAATTCGGTCTGCAACAGGAAGGTGGTATTGTCGCCCAGCTTGAACTGGGCCGACGGCGCGATCGCCTTGCGGTCGATGAACTGCTTGTCGCGGTAGCTGTCGCCCTTTTCCACGGCGCCGGTCAGGCGCCAGGCCATGCTACCGCTTTCATTGGCGCGGCCGACGTCCAGATCGAGCCGGCGGTCGTTCCACGAGCCGTAGCTCAGGCCGATCTGCGAGATATCCTCGCCCGGCTTCTTGGTGACGCGGTTGATCAGGCCGCCCGACGAGCCGCGGCCATACAGCACCGCCGCCGGGCCCTTGATGACATCGATGCGCTCGACGTTGGACAGGTCGCGGAAATACAGCGCATCGTCGCGAAACCCGTCCACGAACTGGTCGGCGATGGCGGTGAAGCCGCGTATCGACACCTGGTCGCGCTGGCCGTCGCCGGTCGAGAAGCTGACGCCCGGCACGTTCTTGAGCGCGTCCTGCACCGACATGGCGTGCTGGTCGCGCAACACCTGCGCCGGCACCACATTCACCGTCTGGGGAATGTCGCGCAGCGGCGCGTCGATCTTGGTGGCGCTGGTGGACGCGGGCGGGTTGTAGCTTTGCGCGGTGTCATCGGCGCCGACGACGCTGATCGCGGGCAAGGTGGCGGCGGGCGCGACGGCCTGGGCGTGTACGGCCAAGGGGGTCACGGCGAACAGGGCGGCGGTGAGGGGGCGGAGGACGTGCATGGCCTGCGGGTCTTTTCGAAGTCGTTTGAAATGGAAGAAACCGCCATTTTCTTGACAACGAGAATCACTCGCAATGCTTTTATCATTACGTTGTCTTGGGGCCACGATAAATAAGACATGCGTCCAATTCAGATGTTATTCAGCATGTCTGTGCGAAGCGCGCGCGGCGGGCCGGATGTCCCAGCCCGGTCGTATTCCGTCGCCGGAAACTTTCCGCCGCGCGCCGGCGCCGGCGTCGTCCCGCGAGCCAGCGGGGCACGCGCCTGCGCGCGCCTCACCACGACCGTCAGCGGTAATACACGCAGATGCGCTTGCCGCCGATCTCGTGCACGTCGATCGGCAATTCATACAGGGCGCCCAGCACCTCGGGGCGGATCAGTTCAGCGGGCGTGCCGCAATGCGCCACCCTGCCCGCCTTCATCGCCACGATGCGGTCGGCGTAGCTGGACGCGAAGTTGATGTCGTGCAGCACCAGCACCACGGTCTTGCCCAGTTCGTCGGCCGCGCGCCGCAGCGTGCCCATCATGGCCACGGCGTGCTTCATGTCGAGGCTGTTCAGCGGCTCGTCCAGCAGCACATAGCGCGTGTCCTGGCACAGCACCATCGCCACGAACGCGCGCTGGCGCTGGCCGCCGGACATCTCGTCCAGGTAGCGACCGGCCAGCGGCTCCAGGTCCAGATAGGCGATGGCCCTGTCGATATGGACCTTGTCGTCCAGTGTCAGGCGGCCGCCGGAATGCGGATAGCGCCCGAACGCCACCAGGTCGCGCACCGTCAGGCGCAGCGGCAGGTGGTTGTCCTGCCGCAGGATGGCCAGGCGCCGCGCCAATTCGCGGCTGTCGCCGCGCGTCACGTCCAGGCCGTCCACCTGGATGCGGCCGGCGGACATCGGCAGCAGGCGGCTGATCATCGACAGCAGCGTCGACTTGCCGGCGCCGTTGGGGCCGATGATGGCGGTCACGCCGCCGGCCGGCAAGGCCAGCGACACCTGGTCCACGACCACGCTGTCGCCGTATTGCTTGCTGACTTGCTGGATATCGATCATTGGCGTCCCCTGCGCAAGATCAGGGCCAGGAACATCACTCCGCCCACGAATTCGATGACCACGCTGACCGTGGTGCTCAATTGCAGCACCCGTTCCAGCAGGGTCTGCCCACCCACCAGGAAAATCACGCTGAGCAGCACGGCAGCCGGCACGGTATGGCGGTGCCGGTCCGACCCCATCGCCTGGTACGCCAGGTTGCTGGCCAGCAGGCCGAAGAAGGTCACCGGCCCCACCAGCGCGGTGGACACCGACACCAGCACGGCGATGGCGGCCAGCGTCAGCAGCAAGGTGCGGCGGTAGTCCACGCCGAGGTTCAACGCGATCTCGCGGCCCAGCGCCAGCACGTCATAGCGGCGCCGCATGCGCCAGACCAGCAGCGTCGCCGCAGCCACCGTCGCCAGCGCGATCGGCAGCAGTTCGGTGCGCACCGAATTGAAGTTGGCGAACATCCGGTCCTGCAGCACCAGGAACTCGTTCGGGTCGATCAGGCGCACCACGAAGCTGGACAGGCTGCGAAACAGCAGTCCGAAGATGATGCCCACCAGCATCATCAGGTGCAGGCTGCGCACGGCGTCGGTGAACAGCCAGCGGAACAGCAGGCAGGCGAAGACCGTCATCGCGCCCACTTCCAGCACGAAGGCCGCCACCGGATGGTTGACCGCGCCCGCCGCCTGGCCGAAACCGAACACCACCAGCGACTGGATCAGCAGGTAGAGCGCGTCAAAGCCCATGATGGCCGGCGTCAGGATGCGGTTGTGCGTCACGGTCTGGAACAGCACCGACGACACCGCCACCGCGTAGGCCACCAGCAGCATCGCCGCCAGCTTGCCGCCCCGGAATGGCAGCACGAAAGCCCATTGGCCATTGGCGCCCAGCGTCATGAAACCGACGACGCACAGCAAGGCGGCCGCGGCCAGCAGCGCCAGGCGCCAGGCCTGCGGCGAAGGCAACAGGCGCGACACGGATTCAGCCACGGCGCGCTCCCCGGCGGCGCAACAGGCACAGGAACAGCACGCTGCCCACCACGCCCACCACCGTGCCCAGCGGCACCTCGTAGGGATGGATCACCAGCCGGCCGATGATGTCGCAGGCCAGCACGAACACGCCGCCCAGCAGCGCCACCCACGGAATCGCGCGGCGCATGTTGTCGCCCAGCATCAGGCTGACCGCGTTCGGCACGATCAGGCCCAGAAACGGAATACCGCCGGCCGTGACCACCACCACGGCGGAAATCGCCGACACGATCAGCAGCCCCACCAGCGTCAGGCGCGCGTGGTTCAGGCCGAGATTGGCGGCGAACTCGCGGCCCATGCCGGCCACGGTGTAGCGGTCCGCCGCCAGATAGGCCGCGGCCGCCAGGCCGAAACCGATCCACAGCAGTTCGTAGCGCCCGCGCAGCACCCCGGAAAAATCGCCGGTGGTCCAGGCGTGCAGCGACTGCAGCAGGTCATAGCGGTAGGCAACGAAGGTGGTGACGGCGTGGATCACGCCGCCCAGGATCAGGCCGATCAGCGGCACGATGAACGGCGTGCGCAGCGGCACCCGGCGCAGCAGCGCCAGGAACAGCAGCGTGCCCGCCAGCGCGAAGCCGGTAGCGGTCAGCATCTTGCCGATCACCGGCGTGTCCGGCGCCAGCAGCGTCACCACCAGGATGCCGAGGGTGGCCGACTCGACCGTGCCGGCCGTGGTCGGCTCGACGTAGCGGTTGCGCACCAGCATCTGCATGATCAGCCCGGCCACCGCCAGCGCCATGCCGGCCAGCAGCAGGGCCAGCGTGCGCGGCACGCGGCTGACCAGCAGCAGGCGCCAGGCGCGCTCGGCGTCCGGCCCGCCGGCCAGCGCGGCGAACGAAAACGACCCCGCGCCCAGGCTGACGCTGGCCACGCACAACGACAGCAACAGCAGCAACAGGGCCGCCAGCCCGGCCCAGCCGGTCATCATCCCGCCCTGCTTCACCCGGCCGACTCCGACGCCATCCGATGGACCATGCGCTTACTTGGCGTCCGGCTTGGCGCCCGACAGCGCGCGGGCGATATCGTCCACGTTCTGCTGCATGGCCGTCAGGCCCGCACTGCCCAGCAGGTACCAGTTGTAGCCGTTCAGATAGACCACGCGCTGCTGCTTCCAGGCCTTGGTGGGGCGGATCAGATCGTTGTCCAGCATCCGCTGGGCCGAGGTGCCTTCGCGGCCGATGGCCGCGTCGCGGTCGATCACGAACAGCCAGTCGGGATCGGTCTGGGCAATGAACTCGAACGAGATCGCCTGGCCGTGGTTCGACACGTTCAGGTCCTGGGCGGCGGGCGCGAAGCCGAACGCGTCATGAATGACGCCGAAGCGCGAGCCGGGACCATAGGCGCTCATCTTGCCGCCAGTGGTCAGCACGATCAGCGCGGTGCCGGCCTTGCCCGCCTGGCCATGCAGCGCCGTGATCGAGGCGCGCAGCGCGTCCAGCTTTTCCCTGGCCTGGGTCTGTTTGCCATAGATGGCGGCCAGCGTTTCGGTGTTGCGCGTGACGCTGCCGACCAGATCCTTGGCGTCAACCGTCAGGTCGACCGTGGGCGCCAGTTTGGCCAATTCGTCGTACTTGGGCGCCGAACGGCCGGCCACGAAGATCACCTGCGGCTGGGCCGCGTGGATCACCTCGTAGTTGGGCTCGAACATGCTGCCGACCTTGAGGTAGCGCTTGTCGGCGTACTGGGCGAGCTGCGGCGGCAGCTTGGCGGCGCTGGGCACGCCGGCCACGTCCACGCCCAGCGCGTGCAGGGTGTCGAGCACGGCAAGGTCCAGCACCACGGCCTTGGCCGGGTTGGACGGCACGGCGGTCTCGCCGCGCGCGTGCTTGACCGGCACGCTCCGGGCCGCGTCCTGGGCCAGGCTCGGGGCGCTGGCGGCGCCCAGGGCCACGGCCGTGGTGGCACACGCCAGCCAGCGGCCGGCGCGCCCTGCCAAGGTTTGCTTCATCGTCATGCTTGTCTCTCCAGGTTGCGGGAATGCCGCCAGGCGGCGGCGCGTCCCGGTTGTTGCGCGCGGGCTCAGAACTTCACGCCCACGCCCAGCCAATAACGGCGGCCGTCTTCGACGTAGCCGTAGTCGTCGTAGCCGACCTGCTTGTCGAACAGGTTGTAGATGCCGGCGTACACCGACACCTTCTTGTTCACGGCATACGAGCCGCCCAGGTCGACGAAGGTGTACGACGGCGCCACCAGCGAGGTCGAGGACGGGCCGGTGATCGGCTGGCTTTCCTTGCCGCGGTAGTTGACGCGGGCCCACGCTTCGAGCGCGTCGGAGGCCTGCCAGTTGACCGTGGTGGTGAACAGGTGCTTGGGCAGCTGGTTCAGTGGCTGGCCCTGGTACTGGCCGGACTTCTGTTCCGACTTGGTGAAGGTGTAGCTGCTGGTCAGCGACCAGTCGCGGCCCAGCGGCAGCTTCAGGTTGGCCTCGACGCCGCGCGACACCGCCTTGTCCACGTTCATGTAGGTGGTGGGATTGGAGCCGAACTGGTTGGGGCCGTCGGTGCATTGCGACAGCGGGCACGCAACGCGGGTGATCTTGTCCTTGAAGTTGTTGTTGAACAGGGTCAGGCCGGCGTTCACGCCCTCGCCGTCGTCATACAGCAGGCCGATTTCCTGGGTCACCGACTTCTCGGGCGTCAGGTCGGGGTTGCCGTACATGTTGCCGCCGCGGCTGACCTGCCCCCAGCCGGCCACGGTCTGGCGCAGGTCGGGCGCGCGGAAACCGGTGGACACGCCGCCCTTCAGGGTCCAGCGCTCGGCCATGTGCCACACGCCGTACAGGCGCGGGCTGAAATGGCTGCCGAAGTTCTCGTCCTGATCCATGCGCAGGCCGCCGGTCAACGCGAAGCTTTCGACCAGGCGCCATTCGTCCTCGGCGAACAGCGCCCACTGGTAGCGCTCCACCTTGCTGGGCCCGCCGGCCAACTGGTTGCCGGTCCGGTCGGTCAGGCGCTGCGTCAGGTAGGTGCCGCCCAGCGTCAGCATGTGCGAACCCAGCGGCAGCGTCCAACTGGTCTGCAGATCGAGGTTCTTGATCTTCATCTGGCGCGAGCGGTTGTCGAACTCTTCCTGCTGCACGTAGCTGTCGGACACGCCCCAGCCCCAGCGGCCGGTGTGCGACAAGGCCCACTTGTTGCTGCGGTAGTCGGTTTCCGAAGAGGCCGGGCAACCCGTGCGCGGGCAGGCCACGCCCGGGGCCAGCGGGGCCACGGTCTTGCCCAGGGTGTTCTCGTACTTCTGGCGGCTGGACGTGGCTTCCAGCACGATGTCGTGGTCGCGGTTGGGCGTGAGCGCCAGCTTGGCGGTGATATTGGTGGCGTTGCGCTTGCGGTAGCCGTCGACGATCTTGTCTTCGTCGCGCTGGGTCGCCTGGCCGTAGATCTGCAGGCCAAGCAAGTCATTTTTGATCGGACCCGCCAGGTAGAAGTTGCCCTGGTAGATGTCGCCGGACTTGCTGCTTTCCTGGATGGTGGTGTCCATGCGGATTTCACCGACCCACTCATTGGGCACCTTGCGGGTGATGATGTTGATCACCCCACCCATGGCGTCGGAACCATACAGCGACGACATCGGCCCGCGCACCACCTCGATGCGCTCGATGGCCGAAATCGGCGGTGTCCAGCCGCCTTCGACGCCACTGGAATCCGAGTTGGTGCGGGTCTCGCGCGAATTCTGGCGCTTGCCGTCGATCAGGATCAGCGTGTACTTGGGCCCCATGCCGCGCAGACTGATGTCCTGGCGGTCGCCGCCGCCGGTGACGATCACGCCCGGCACCTCGACCAGGGCGTCGGTGACGTCGCGGTAGAACTTCTTTTCGAGATCCTGGCGCGTGATCACGCTGATCGAGGCCGGGGCGTCCTGGATCTGCTGTTCGTAGCCGCTGGCGGTGACCACCACGGTATCCAGCGTCCTGGCGTCGGCCGGCGCGGCCGACTGCGCCCAGGCCGCCGGACCCATGCCGAAGCCGGCGGCGCACAGGGCGGCGGCCAGGCGTGTGCGCGGGCCGAAGGCGCGGCGCGCGGCCAGATCGTTGCTGCTCATGATTTCAGACTCTCCCGTCCCGGAAGGGCCACGCCCGCGCGCAGCCTCGTTCCGCTTCAATTTTTAATGAAAACTATTCTCATATTAGAATTGAGGCCCTCCGGGGACTGCAACACGCTTTCCGCAACTTTTACTTTCTTCGCATTTCTTGACACTCCGGCCGCTGGCGAGCCGCTATGCTGCCGGGGCCACCGCATTCAAGCGCATGTCGATTCCACCTTCCATGACCCCGCGCCGCATCCTGCTGATCGATGATGACGTCGATCTGGCGCTGATGCTGCGCGAGTATCTCGAGCCCGGCCACCTTGCGCTGACGCTGGCGCACGACAGCGCCCAGGGTCTGCCGCTGGCAATGCAGGGTTGCTTCGATCTGGTCCTGCTCGACCTGATGCTGCCCGACGGCAACGGCCTGGACCTGCTGCGCCATCTGCGCCGCCATTCGCGCCGTCCCGTCATCATGTTCACCGCCCATGGCGGCGAAACCGACCGGGTGCTGGGGCTCGAACTGGGTGCTGACGACTACCTTGCCAAGCCTTTCAGCCCGCGTGAACTCAAGGCCCGCATCGGCGCGGTGCTGCGCCGCTTCGAGGAAAAGCCTGAACCCGCCCCACAGGAACTGAGCGTGGGCGCGCTGTCGCTGGACGCCGCCAGCGGCCGGGCGCGGCTGGGCGCGCAAGCGGTTCTGCTGACTGGCGCCGAGCAACGCATCCTCGAAATCCTGATGCGGGCCCCGGGCCAGGTAGTGGCGCGCGAGCAGATCAGCCTGTACGCGCTGGGCCGCGCCGCCGACCGCTACGACCGCAGCATCGACACCCACATCAGCAGCCTGCGCAAGAAGCTGCGGCTCGACCATGCCGCCGACGCCCCCGCCATCCGCAACCTGCGCGGACGGGGTTACGTCCTGGCCGGCGCGGCCTGATGCGCTGGCTGCCTGTCCGCTCGCTCTTCTGGCGCGCCTTCCTGACTTTCTGGGGCGCGATGGCCGTCATCCTGGTCTGCGGCATGATGCTGACCGCGACCGTGGCCTGGTACCGCGTCGATTCGCTCGACGGCCTGAACCCCGGCAACCTGACGCGCGACGCCGCCCAGATCGCGCGCAACGAAGGCGCAGACGGCCTGCGCCGCTGGCTCGAAGCCATGGACGCGCGCTATTCCGCGCTCAAGATCTACATCGTCGACGCGCGCGACCGCGACATCCTGGGCCGCCAGTTGCCAACCCGGCTGGGCGACTGGCTGGCCGCGTTCCGCGCCGCGCCCGACCCCGGCCTGGTCGCCGCCATCGACGTCCCTGCCGATCCGGCCGCGCTGCGCGTGTCCTGGTGGGACCCACAATTGCTCGCGCTGCCGGACCGCAGTGAACTGCTGATGCTGTTCCTGCCGTTCGACTCCTCGCACTGGGAGGTGCTGGGCCTGACGCCGGTCGCGCTGGGCCTGCTGCTGTTTGCGCTGGCGGTGACGGCGCCGTTCTGCTGGGCCCTGACACGCCATGTGGCCGCGCCGCTGGACCAATTGCGCGGCGCCGCGCGCGCCCTGGCCGCGGGCCGACTCGATACCCGCACTCCCGACACATTGTCCCTGCGCAAGGATGAGCTCGGCCTGCTGGCGCGCGATTTCGACGCCATGGCCGGCCGCCTGCAGGCACTGGTCGACACCCGCGAGCAACTGCTGCGCAACATTGCCCACGAACTGCGCTCGCCGCTGGCGCGGCTGCGCCTGGGCGTGGAACTGGCGCGCCGCAAGGACGAGCGCCTGGATGTGCAACTGGACCGCATCGAACGCGAATGCGAGCGGCTGGACGCGCTGGTCGGCAGCACCCTGAGGCTGGCGCGCATGGGCGCGCTGCCCCATCCCACCGAAACGCTGGATCTGACTGAAGTGGTCGACGACGTGGTGCAGGATGCGCGCTTCGAGGCCGGCGAACGCCATATCGCAATCCACTGGAACCGCCCGGCACCGCTGAGCATCGCCGCCGACCGCGACGGCCTGGCCAGCGCCATCGAAAACGTCTTGCGCAACGCCCTGCGTTTCGCGCCGTCGGGCGGCACGATCCAGGTACGCCTGCTGGCCGACGCCGGCGAAGCCTGCCTGGAAATCGAGGACAACGGCCCCGGCGTGCCGGAAAAGGAACTGGCCTACCTGTTCGAACCGTTCTACCAGAGCACCCCGGTCGCCGGCACGCCCCACGGCGGCGCCGGCCTGGGCCTGAGCATCGCGCGCGCCGCCGTGGCGGCCCACAAGGGCCGCATTTCGGCCCGCAACGTCGCGCCGCGCGGGCTGAGCGTGCGCATCGAACTGCCGCGCATGGCCGCCTGACCCACGCGGCCGCTTCGCCAGTGGTCGGGAATCAGTTGTCAGGAATCGGCCGTCGGTGATCGGTCGCCGCTGATCGGTCGCCGCAGATCGGTCGCCAGGGATCAGGCGTCGGCCAGGATGGCGGCCGACAGCCGCGGCAACACCCGCAGCGCATTGGCCGTGGTTGCCTGCGCCACCTGCGCCGGCGTGATACCGCGCAGTCCGGCCAGCACCTGGGCCATGCGGGCCAGCTCGCCCGGCCGGTTGCGCCGCTGCGGCGGATGCAGCCAGGCCGGCGGAATGTCCGGCGCGTCGGTTTCCAGCACAAGGTGGCGCAGATCGATGTCGGTGGCATGGCGGCGGATCTGCAACGCTCGCTCATAGGTCATGGCCCCGCCCAGTCCCAGCGCGAAACCCTGCTCGACAAAGGCCTGGGCCTGCTGCGCGCTGCCGTTGAAGGCGTGCGCGATGCCGCCGATGCGGTCGTGGCGCCGCAGGTACTTCAGCAGGATGTCCTGCGACTTGCGCACGTGCAGCAGCACCGGCAGCTTGAATTCCACCGCCATGGCCAGTTGGGCGGCGTAGAAACGTTCCTGGCGCGCGCGCGGCTCGCCCGAAGCGATTTCAGGCACGAAGAAATCAAGCCCGATCTCGCCGATGGCCACGAAGCGCGGGTCGCCCAGCGATTGCCGGATGGCCTCGCGCAAGGCATCCAGGTCGGCATCATCGGCGCGCTGCACATAAAGGGGATGAATGCCCAGCGCGTAGGCGCCGCCAGCCACCTGCCCCGCCAATTCGCGTACCACGGCGAAGTTGGCGCGCTCGACGGCGGGAATGACGATGGCCTGCACGCCGGCCTCGAGCGCATGCCCGGCCACCTCGCGGCGGTCGGCGTCGAACTCGGCGGCATCCAGGTGGCAATGGGTGTCGATCAGCATGGGCGCGGTCTCCTTGCCCGGGTATCTTGCCTGATTATCGCGCCCGCCGGCAGCGGCCGGCTTCAGCCCGAGACCAGCCGGCCGTTTTCCATCAGCAACTGGCGGTCGGCGCGCGCCGCCAGCTCCGGATCGTGGGTGACGATGGCGAATGCGGTGCCCGATTCGCGGTTGACCCGGGTCAGCAGCTCGAACATATTATGAGCGGTATGGCGGTCCAGGTTGCCGGTGGGTTCGTCCGCCAGCACGCACACCGGCCGCGTCACCAGCGCGCGCGCCAGCGCCACGCGCTGGCGTTCACCGCCCGACAACTGGCCCGGAAAATGTTCTTCGCGCGCCGCCAGGCCCACCAGGCCCAGCACCTCGCGCGCCGCCGCGCGCGCCTGGTCGCGGCTTTCGCGGCGCACGATCAGCGGCATGGCGACGTTGTCCAGCGCCGAGAATTCCGGCAGCAGGTGGTGGAACTGGTAAACGAAGCCCAGGCTGCGGTTGCGCACCTGACTCTTCCTGGCCTCGGACAGGCCCACGGCCAACTGGCCGTCGACCGAGACCGAACCGCTGCTGGGCACGTCCAGCAGGCCCAGGATGTGCAGCAGCGTGCTCTTGCCGGAGCCGGACGCGCCGACGATGGCGACCATCTCGCCGCGCGCCACCGTCAGGCTGACGTTGCTCAGCACCTCGATGCGGGCCGGGCCCTCGTCGTAGATCTTGACCAGCTTGTCGGCCTGCAGCGCGGGCGTCAGGGTATCAGTCATGGCGCAGCACCTGTGCGGGTTGCAGGCGCGAAGCGCGCCAACTGGGATACAAGGTCGCCAGCAGCGACAGCACCAGGGAGGTCACGCCGATGGTCACGATGTCGCCCACCTGCGGGTCGGACGGCAAGGCGCTGATGAAATAGATCTCGCGCGGCAGGAAGTGCACGCCCAGCAGGCGCTCGATGAACGGCACGATGACATCGACGTTGTAGGCAATGAGGATGCCGCCGGCCACGCCCAGCAGCGTGCCGATGACCCCGATCAGCGCGCCCTGCACCAGGAAGATGCGCGCCACTTCGCCCGGCCCGGCGCCCAGCGTGCGCAGGATGGCGATGTCCGATTGCTTGTCCTTGACCGCCATCACCAGCGACGACAGCAGGTTGAAGGCCGCCACGGCGACGATCAGCGCCAGGATCAGGAACAT
This sequence comes from Achromobacter sp. 46006, assembly GCF_059761975.1. Lineage (NCBI taxonomy): Bacteria > Pseudomonadati > Pseudomonadota > Betaproteobacteria > Burkholderiales > Alcaligenaceae > Achromobacter > Achromobacter sp. 46006. The sequence goes on along the minus strand of NZ_JCBANN010000001.1, from coordinate 225,305 downwards.
CATGCGCTTTTCGGTCTGCACGGCGGCGAACCAGGTGCGGTTGTTGCGCGACCAGTCGCTCGCCATGACGTACGGCGGCAGCACGTTGCGCAGCTCGGCGGCCACCTCGGGCGCCTTCTGCATGTCGGCGATGCGCAGACGCACCCCGGCGGTGCCGCTGTCGCGGAACACCTTGGCGGCATCTTCGTTGTCGACGAAGGCCAGCGAGGAATCGTATTCGTAGTGGCCCGACGAAAACACGCCGACCACGGTGAACTGGCGCATGCGCGGCGCAAAGCCGGCCGGGCTGATCGAGCCCTGCGGCGCCAGCATCAGCAGCGTATCGCCCACCTTCACGCCCATGCCGTCGGCCAGCTCGTTGCCCAGCACCACGCCGAAGCCGCCCGGCTTCAGGTCGGTCAGTTTGCCGGACACCATCTGCCGTGGCAGGTCCGAGACGTTGCCTTCGGTGGCCGGGTCGATGCCGCGCACCTGCACCCCGCGCAGGGCCTGGCCGCGCACCAGCATGCCCTGCGCCGCCACGAACGGGGCGCCGGCCTTGACCTCGGGATTGCGCTTGGCGGCATCGGCGAACTGCTGCCACTGCGCCAGCACCCGCTCGGGCGCGGCGCCCGGAACGTAGAGTTCGATGTGCGGCAGCACCGACAACATGCGGTCGCGGACCTCTTTCTGGAAGCCATTCATGACCGACAGCACCACGATCAGGGCGGCTACGCCCAACGCGATGCCGGCCATGGAACTGGCGGCGATGAAAGAGATGAAGCGATCGCGGCGTCCGCGTCGCTGGCGGATCCGGGCCAGCCCGGCATAGCGGGCGCCGATCCAGAGTTCGTAGGGTATTTTCAGCACGAGCGCATTATGGCATTAACCGGCCGCAAAACCGTCCCCGGAATGCGGGAATGGAAGACAAGCCGTGACAAGCTATGTGGCAATCCGAACCGGGCTTAGTTCCCGCATTGGGCTGCCTTCCGCCAGCGACTACAATCCCGGCCATGCTGATCGTCATCCCGGGCGCCCTGCCCGCCCTTCCCGTCGCCGCGGAACTGGCCAAGCTGCTGCCCGAGCGCGCCCCCACCCTGCACCAATGGCTGCAGACCGGCAGCGCCCGGGTCCAGGCCCACGATGTCCGCACCCAGGGCTGCACCGCGTTCGAAGCCTGGCAATTGCGCCGCGCCGGCTATGCCCCGGAACCCGGCCTGCTGCCGGGTGCCGGACTCGGCCCGCTGCTGGCCGCCGGACAGGCCGGCGACGGCCCGGTGTGGCTGGCCGAACTGGTCCACCTGGCACTGGGCACCGACCAAGCCACCCTGCTCGACCCGGCCCAGATGGACCTGCGCGATGCCGAGACCGCCGCGCTGCTGGAGAGCGCCCGGCCGCTGTTCGAAGACACCGGCTTCGCGGTAGAACCATTGACGGCCGCCCGCTGGCGCCTGCGCCTGCCGGACGGCCTGCGGCCCCAGACCGCCAGCCCGCTGGCGGTGGCCGGCCAGCGCCTGAACGACTGGTGGCGCCAGGACGCCGAAACGCGACCATGGCGCCGGTTGCTCAACGACATCCAGATGTCGTGGCACGAACACCCGGTCAACGAGGCCCGCGCCGCGCGCGGCCTGCCGCCCGTCAATGCCCTGTGGCTGTATGGCGGCGGCACCCCATGGACCATGGCGGCGTCCGGCTCGGAACAAGTCATCACCGATCTGGAAGGGCCGCACCGCGCTGGCGACTGGGCCGCCTGGCTCGACGCCCTGGCCGCGCTCGACCGGCGCCTGCAAGCGCTGGCCGGCCCCAAGGGCCTGCCGGACCAGCACGCCGAACTGCTGCTGCTGGGCGACGATCGCAGCGCCACCCTCACCCTGAAACCGCGCGGGGGCCTGCTCGGCTGGCTGCCCGCGCCCAAGAAAAACTGGAGCGCCTGGTGGTCTCACCCCGCTTAACCGTCCGCCGCGCCGACCTCGCCGCCTGCCACGCCCTGGAAGCCTCGGGCATCCACCCGCTGCTGGCGCGCCTGTGGGCCGCGCGCGGCGTCACCCATCCCGACCAGACCAGGCTGGCCTGGCCCTCGATGCTGCCGCCGGCCGGCCTGACGCACTCGGCGCACGCCGCCGGCGTGCTGGCCGACGCCATCGAGGCCGGCAAGAAGCTGCTGATCGTGGCCGACTACGATTGCGACGGCGCCACCGCCTGCGCCGTGGGCCTGCGCGCCCTGTCGGCCATGGGCGCCGACGTCGACTTCCTGGTGCCGAACCGCTTCGAGACCGGCTACGGCCTGTCGCCCGCCGTGGTCGAGCTGGCCTGCCGCCACCGCGCCGGCAAGCCCGACATCATCATCACCGTGGACAATGGCATCGCCAGCGTCGACGGGGTGGCCGCGGCCAATGCCGCCGGCATCGGCGTGGTGATCACCGACCACCACCTGCCCGGCGACACGCTGCCGGACGCCCTGGCCATCGTCAACCCGAACCAACCGGGCTGCGGCTTCCCGTCCAAGAACCTGGCCGGCGTCGGCGTCATCTTCTACATGATGCTGGCGCTGCGCGCCGAGCTGCGCCGCCGCGGCGTCTACGCCCCCGATGGCGGGCCGCGCCTGGATGCGCTGTCCGACCTGGTGGCGCTGGGCACCGTGGCCGACGTGGTCAAGCTCGATGCCAACAACCGCCTGCTGGTGACGCAGGGCCTGCAGCGCATGCGCAGCGGCCGCCTGCAACCCGGCCTGCGCGCCCTGTTCGCCGTGGCCGGCCGCGAGCCGCGCGCCGCCAACGGCTTCGACCTGGGCTTCGCGCTCGGTCCGCGCATCAACGCCGCCGGCCGCCTGGCCGACATGAGCCTGGGCATCGCCTGCCTCACCACCGACGACGAGGCCCAGGCGCTGGAGATGGCGCGCGAGCTGGACAACATCAACCGCGAGCGCCGCACCATCGAGGCCGAGATGCGCGAACAGGCCATGGCCGCCATGGAGGCGTCCGACGCCGCGCCCGGCGCCACGGTCTGCGTGTTCGACCCCGGCTGGCACCAGGGCGTGGTCGGCCTGGTGGCCTCGCGCCTGAAGGAAAAATTCTGGCGCCCCACCCTGGCCTTCGCGCCTGCCGGCGACGACGAGATCCGTGGCTCGGGCCGCTCGATTCCCGACGTGCACCTGCGCGACGTGCTGGACCTGGTTTCCAAGCGCCACCCCAACCTGATCCGCAAGTTCGGCGGCCACGCCATGGCGGCCGGCCTGACGCTGGGCCGTCAGGATTTCCCGGCCTTCGCCCCCGCCTTCGATGCCGCCGTGCGCGAACTGACCGGGCGCGACAGCTTCGAGCCGGTCATCGAGACCGACGGCTCGCTGGAATCCGGCTACGCCAATGCCGAGGTTGCCGGCCTGTTGCAGCAACAGGTGTGGGGCGCGGGTTTCGCCGCGCCGCTGTTCCTGGACGAGTTCGTGGTGCGCAACCAGCGCCTGGTCGGCGAAAAGCACCTGAAGCTGTCGCTGGAGCGCGGCCAGCAGCGCTTCGACGCCATCTGGTTCGGCCACGACCAGTCCTTGCCCGAACGCATCCAGGCGGCCTACCGCCTGGAGCAGAACGTGTGGAACGGGATGGTGTCGGTGCAGTTGGTGATCGAACACGCCGGGTGATGTTGCGCCACCCCGCGCCCGCGGCGCGGGCCGGCCGCGCGCCCTGCAGCCGCATGGGTGCGCCCAGGCCGGGCGCACCCTCCCCCGGGCTCAGAACCGATACTTCAGGCTCAGGCCGCCCTGGGTGTCGCGGTAGCCATGGTCGCCCTGTTGATGGGTGACGTTGGCTGACAGCGCAAGGTTGTCGCTCAGGTTGCCCGAAACGCCAATCCTGGCTTCGCCGACGTTCTCCGCGCCCAGAATCCAGTTGCGATTGGCGCCCATCGCGACCCCGTACTTGTTGGTGTTGTGCAACCAGTTCAATTCGAGGGCGGTTTCGACCTGGCCGGCAAGGCTGGCGCCGGCGGCGGCCGATTTGCTGACCATGGCCAGGCGAGCCCCGAGGCGGGTCTGGATGTTGCCATCGCCTTCGCCCTTGACCACGGTCGGGCCCGCGTCCTGCTGCACGAAAGTCCTGGCCTTGACGCCGCCGTACATGATCTGCGCTTGCGGCCGCACGCTCAAATGGTGTTCGCGGCCGCCGTCATTGCCGAAGGACGCCATGTCGATGGCATAACCGGCCTCGATCGACGCGGTCACACCCTCGGCCTTGTACTTCTCCTTGAGGCCGCTGCCTTGGGCGCTGTTGTCGAAGTCGTTGTAAAGCAGCCAACCATCGACGTAGGCGCCGCGATGGCTTTGGCCGTCCTGGTACCAGGTGCCATACACGCCGGCGCTATAGCCGTCGACCTGCCCACGGGCGTTGCCGGTGGCGGCGTTGCGGGTCTTGCTGCGCTGTTGGCCATGGCCGGCCATGATGCCGACACGCCATGCATCCCGGCCGTTGATACTGCCGGCGATGATCGAGCCACCCAATTGCAGCAGGCTGCGGTCGGCACTGAAGCGGTTTTCACCGTCGAACATCATGCCGTGCGTGGTTCCCCCAGCAACCCGGGCCCACACCCGGCCGCGCGCGCCGGTGACCGGGTCCACGGATTCGCCGCTTTCGCGGTCGCTCAAGCTGGTATTGAACAGCGTGTTCGCCGCAAGCAGGTTGCTGGCGTAGGCGCCGAACAAGGGGCTGACGTTGTGATTGCGGATGTCGTCGGAGCCCGGTGACGCTTGCTTGGCGCTGGTCAGATACCAGATGCCGTTGGCTTTATTCTCGCTGTTTTCCTTGCTGTTGAGCGCATAGACATACCCCCCGGCGGTGACGTCGTTGGCAAGCACGAAGGTATCGGTGCCGCTCGCGCCCCCGGCGACGGTGATAAGGGTGATGCCGTCCACGGTTTGACCACCCGCACCGCCTTCATTTTCGACGGTCACCAAGGTCTTGCCGGTGGCCACGCCTTGAATGATGAGCTGGTCGGCGGGACTGCTGTCGTCGCCCAGCACCACGCCCAGCGTCACCGCGCTGCCATCCTTGCCTTCCCAATCGCCGTCGATGGTGAGGGTCTGGATGGCGCAAGTGTCGCAGTTCTTCAGATTGAGCATGCCGCTGTTGAGGAACTTGCCCATCACGCCGTCGATGCCGAGCTTGAGGACGACCGGGGTGGCTACCGGCGTGCCGTTGGCCTGCACATCGTTGAATACCAGAATTCCCTGGTTATCGATCCCGGCGAAATTCTGGTTCGTCGCCCCCAGATTGAGCCTGGCGCCCGGCCGGATGGTCACATTGCTGGTATTGGCAATTGCGTTGACGACCGCGGTCTTGAGCGTGCCTGCCTCGACGGTGGTGGCGCCGGAATAGGTGCTGGCGGCCGCCAGTTCCAGCGTGCCCGCACCCTTTTTGATCAGGGTTTTGCCGTCCCACTTGAAATCGTTGGCGGCCGCATCCACCCCCGCCACATCGGACAGCGTCGTCGCCAGCTTGAACGTGCCGTTTTCGGCGATGGTGAAGTTGCCGCTGGATTTATTCTTGTCGTTCTCATTCCAACGGAGCGTGTAGCTGAGTTCCAGCTTCTTGCCGTCGCCCGTCGCGACCCTCAGGCGAGGCGTCAGATAGTCGATCTCGGTCGCGCTCGTATCGACGACGGTGACCTTGGGCGTGCCGTTGAGATGAATGCCGTTGGTATCGTTGCCAGCCGGCCCGGTGGCGGGCAGGGCCAGGATCACCCGCGGCGTGCCCAGCGCTTCGCTGCTGGCAGGCGGATGGGCGTCAGTCAGCTTGATGGGATCGTCGGCGGCGATATTCAGGTTTCCATCTTCATTGATGTAGTCCTTCAGGTTGTCGGCGCCAGGCATCTCCCCTGTCGTGAGGGTGAGCGGCTTTGTCGACGGAATCGTCGAAAAGAACGTGTCCGCCAAGCTGCTCAATACCCAAATGCCCTCGTTGATCTTGCCGGTCGCGTCCTTTCTGCCTTGCCGGAGCTTGTAGACGTAGCCGCCCGCGGTGACCGGGCCGTCCAGCACGAAGGCATTGGCCTGGCTGCTGCCAGTGGTGATGAGGGTGATACCGCCATCGGCGGTGGTTTCGCCCCCCGCGCCGCCGACATTGCGGACCTTGACCCGGGTGGTGCCGGTGACCGCGCCAGTGATGTCGACTGTGTCGGTGATGCTGTCATCGCCGGCCAGCATGGCGGTCAGGGAAATCAAGCTGCCGGCGCCGCCGACCCAATCGCCCTGGACGTGGAAGGTCTTGCCAACGGTGTCATCGCCGGTGTCGAGTTCGAGCAAGCCGGCGTTACTGACGTTGCCGGTCAGGCTCATCGGGCTGGCGCCCTGCTTGCCCTCGCCCCTGTCGTTGAACGCGATGATGCCGCGATTGGTGATCGTGCCGCGAGTGTTTCCGCCCACGGATTGGGCATAGCCGCCCAGGTTGAGCGTGGCCCCCTCGGCAATCGTCAGATTGGCGCTGGTGGCGAAAACATTTTCGGCGCCGGCTTTCAGTTCGCCCTGGTTGATGATCGTGGCGCCGGAGTAGCGGTTGGCGGCTGTCAGTACCAGCGTGCCCGCGCCGTTCTTGGTCAGGGTCTTGCCATCCCAGGGTGTGGTGCTGTTGGTGTTAGCGCCCGCGTCGGCCAACGCGGCGCCAAGCTCGAAGCTGCCGCCGCCAACGGTGAAGGTGCCGTGCGCCTTATCGGCCGCTTCATTCCAACTCAGTTTGTAGCCGGCTTGCAGTGTCTTGCCGTCCTGCGATCTGGAGACATTGGCCGTCAAGTAATCTGGCTGCGCCGCGCCATTGAGAGTGACGTTGGGCAAATCGCCCTTGATGGCGCCGGTGACGCTTGCGATCCCGACGCCGCTTTTCTCTGGCTCGGTGATGCCGGGCATCGCCATGTCGAGGGTCACGCCCTCGGCGAAGATCATGTCTCCGTCTGCATTGACGACGTACTTGGCCTTCTCTTCGGCGGTCAGTTCCCTGGAGAAATCGAACGGCAGCGTGGCGCCTGCCGCGATCGTGGGAAGGGTGACATTGTCACTGTCCGGCTGCTGGTCGACAGGCGGGACTTCCTGCGGCCCGGGAACAGACGGGGCGGCCGGAGGCACATCGCCATCATTATTCTTGGCGCTGCTCAGATACCAGACTTTGTGGTTGGCCGAATCGGCCTTATTCAGAAGCGAATAGACCAGGCCATTGGCGGTGATGGTGTCGGTGCTCAGGGCGAAAGCGCCATTTTCGCTACCGTCGCCCGCGGTGATCAGGGTGATCCCGTTCGTGGTGCCCGTCTTCCCGGCGCCACTGATATTGCGCACCTGGACTTTGGTGGAACCGGTGGCGGCACCCGTGATGTCGACCCTGTCGGTGACACTGTCGTCGCCGTCGCCCAGGACGGCAGCCAGTTTGATCAGGCTGTTGGTGCCGCCGACCCAATCACCGATGATCTTCAGTGTCTTGCCAACGGCATTGTCGCCGTTGTCGAGATCGAGTGTGCCGGCGTTGACCAGGTTGCCTGCCAGGCTCACCGAGTTCGTGCCTGCCTTGCCCGCATTCATGCTGTTGAACAGGATGGTGCCGTTGTTGGTGATGGCCCCGCCTGTGCTTACCGCCTGGGAGAATCCGCCGAGGTTCAATGTGCCATCCGCGGCAATCGTCAGCGCGCTGCTTTTCGCAAACGCGTCCGCCACCCCGGCCTTCAGCATCCCCGCGTTGATGGTGGTGGGGCCGGTATACAGGTTAGCCGCCGTCAGTTGCAACACGCCCGGGCCTGCCTTGGTCAGGCTCTTGCCATCCCACGGCGCGGCGGTGCTTGTGTTCGCACTCACATCGGCCAATACCGCGCCCAAGGTGAAATCGCCGCCTTCGGCAATCGTGAAGGTACCGTGTGCCTTGGCGGGGTCTTCGAGCCAGCTGAGCTTGTAGGTGGCCTGGTAGCCGATGGGGTGGGCCGCTATCACAGGCAGGAGCGGGAGCATCCCGCCGAATGTGTCCTGCTTGTCGACCTCCTCTTGGGTCCGCTCCCCGCCCATTGCAATGCCGGATGCGAACGTCAGGTAATCGACCGGCGACGTGTCGGTGACGACAATGCCGCCGACGGCAGTCTTGGCGAAATCGCCCTCGACGAAGACTTCCGATTCGACTTGATTCTGGGTAACAAACAGCAACTGATCGGTCGCGCTGCCATCGGTGATACCGGCCAGGTTGAACGTCGTGCCGGTTCTACTGATGGTGGCCTTGCTGTTATTGAGGATAAGCCGCAGATTTTCCGGACTGCTGGATTTCGTGCCGTCGCCTTTGAGCGTGCTGCGGGCAATGACGGAGAAGGTGCTGCCATCCTTGAAGACCAGGTCGCCGATCCGGGTCAAGCCCTTTCCCGACACCATCAGCGTAGCGCCCTCGCCAATGGCGAGTTGCGGCATGCGCATGCGATTTATCACGGCAGCCGAATCGTCGGCGGGAAACAAGGTGGCCGCCAGCTTACCGCGCTGTGGCCCTTGCTTGATGTCGGCGAAACCTGTTTGGTACGTTCCGTTCAAATCAATCCACTCTGCCGCATTATTCAAGATATGCAGCGAACTGCTGGATGAGCCGACAGGCGCATCCAGCACCACGCTGCCGTTGATGGTGGATCCCCGCTCGAGCGTGAGCAGGTTGTTGCCGCCGGTGAAGTGGAGAGCCTCCCCATAGCGGCCATGGACCCCGCTTTCCTGGGCCTCGCCTCCTGCCGTGCCAATGCCCTGCCGCCCAAAACCGGGCGTTCCAGCGCTGATTGATCCTGCGGGCGTGGCATCGGTAAACACAATGTCCAGGTCACTGCCCACAATGGCGGCACCGCCATCGCCACCATTGCCGCCCTTCACCGGCGAAGCGCCTCCCTCGACAGCGCCGCGGCCATTCATGCCATGGCTGCCTGCGCCGCCCCTGACTGAACCGCCGCCGATGACGATGCGGAGATTGCTGCCATGAATGGCATCCGCGCCGCGGGCGCCATTTTCGCCAACCTTGACGGCCGCGGTCCCCGCCGCGCCGCCAACCAGCGGGCTGTTTACCCGCACCACGTTGTTGTCGCGCAGCGAACCGTCTTGCGTGGTGAAGACATACGCCGTCTCGCCATCGGTCGCGGACGCATAGGGCAGCCCGACGCCACTGCCGTTGCTGCCATTCAGCCCGGGGGGCTGCGCCGCCAAGAACGGCGTGTTGTCCTTGGTCAGCAGAATGTTCTGCGTGGCGGCACGGTTCGCCGGCGTTTCCCCTGGCACTTCCGCCGCATGCACCCACCCCGCCTGCCCCGATAGGGCCAGGGCGACGTAGAGGGCGGTGGTAGTTTTGCGGGGGATGAAACGCCTGGCTTTGGTGTGGCTCCGGGTTGGCCGGGTCGGCAGGCGGAAAGCGGCGCGCGAGGAAGCAAGGGTCATGATGATTTTGAACTCCGCGGCCGCCACGGCCAGAATGACCAAGGCCAAGCCGCAAAATTGCCAGGGGAAAATAATTGAATGCGAATGATTCGCGTACGCAACACGAAACAGCATTTTCGACACAAAACGGGCGGAAAGTTTCGTTGTCGCCTCGAAGCAAGACCAAATGACGCTCGGCGCCATAAAAGAAAACGGGCGCATCCATGCGGATGCGCCCGTTTCGCTAGCGGCCCCATCAAGCGGGGGCCGCGCGCGCGGCCACGCTACTTGTTGACCAGCCTGGCCGGCTGCGCCAGCGCCACCAGTGCGCCGACCACCAGGCACGCCGACAGCATGTACAGGCCGGTGTTGGTGGTGCCGGTCATGTCCTTGAGCCAGCCCACCAGGTAGGGGCTGACGAAGCCCGCCAGGTTGCCCACCGAGTTGATCAGCGCGATCCCGGCCGCAGCGGCGGTGCCGCCCAGCAGCGCGGTCGGCAGGCTCCAGAACAGCGGCAGCACCGTGCAGATGCCGATGTTGGCCACCGTCAGCGCCAGGATGGCCAGCGCCGTGTTGCCGCTCCAGACCGCCGAGAACAGCAGGCCCAGCGCGCCGCACAACGCCGGAATCGCCACATGCCAGCGGCGCTCGCGATTGCGGTCGGAATTGCGCGCGATCAGGATCATGCCGATCACCGCGAACAGATTTGGCACCGCCGTCAGCAGGCCAATCGCCAGCGGGCTCTGCACGCCGGTGCTCTTGATCAGCGTCGGCATCCAGAACCCCACGCCGTACAGCCCCATTACGAACGAGAAATAGATCAGCGCCATGGCCCACACCCGCGGTCGCGTCAAGGCGGCGCGGATCGGCGGGTCTTCCTTGTGCTGTTCCTCGGCGGCAATGTTGCGGATCAGCAGCGCCTTTTCATTGGCCGTCAGCCACTTGGCCTTGTTGATGCGGTCGTCCAGGTAGATCAGCACCAGCACGCCGATGATCACCGACGGAATGCCTTCCAGCAGGAACAGCCACTGCCAGCCCGACAGGCCGTGGGTGCCATGGAAAGTGCCCATGATCCAGCCGGAGATCGGACCGCCGATCAGGCCCGACATCGGCACCGCCGTCATGAAGAAGGTGGTGATGCGGCCACGGCGGGCGGCAGGGTACCAGTAGGTCAGATACAGGATGATGCCGGGAAAGAAGCCGGCCTCGGCCGCGCCCAGCAGGAAGCGCAGGAAATAGAACATGTGCACGCTGGACACGAACAGCATGCAGGCCGAGATGACGCCCCAGGTGATCATGATGCGCGCGATCCAGATACGCGCGCCGACTTTATGGAGGATGACGTTGCTGGGGATCTCGAACAGGAAATAGCCAATGAAGAAGATGCCCGCGCCCAACCCGTAGACCGTCTCGCTGAACCGCAGCTCCTGCAGCATCTGCAGTTTGGCGAAGCCCACGTTGACGCGGTCCAGATAGGCCACGACATAGCAGACCACCAGCAGCGGCAGCAGCCGCCACCCCACTTTGCGGTAGATCCGGTCTTCCTGCTCGGCCGGGATCGCCGGCGCGACCCCGGGGGCCATAGTATGTTCCATCGACGTCTCCTCCTCTGGCGGGATAGGCCGGCTATTCACCGGCGGCTTGCGCGGTCCCGCGTCCCTGGCTGGGGAACATCCGGGCCGGCTCGCCAAGCCTAGAACCCGAGAGTTGACAAAACTCTGAACAACTCGACGCGCCGGGTACAAACTTTGACGGCCGCGCCCGCCGCCGCCCTGGCACGGCCCGGCGCCGGGCCGCGGCCCCCACGCCCGGCCAACCGCCACGGAGTGGCTCCAACCACGGTAAAATGTCCGGTTTCGCACAAAAGTCATCAGGAATCATCATGGAAGCCGAACGTCAGAACCAGCTCGCAGCCCGCCTCGCCGACTACGCGGAGCGCGAACAGGCTCTACGGAGGTATCTTTGACTACGATGCCAAAGCCGAACGCCTGCAAGTCGTAAACGCCGAACTCGAAGACCCGGCGGTCTGGAACGACCCCAAGCACGCCCAGGACCTGGGCCGTGAAAAGAAATCCCTCGAAGACGTGGTCGAGACCCTCACCGCGCTCGGCTCGGGCCTGGCCGACTCGAACGAATTGTTCGAACTGGCCGCCGCCGACGACGATGACGCCACGCTCGAATCTATCGAGCAGGACGCCAACGGCTTCCAGGAAAAACTCGAAAGCCTGGAATTCCGCCGCATGTTCTCGAACCCGGCCGATCCGCTGAACTGCTTCCTGGACATCCAGGCGGGCGCGGGCGGCACGGAAGCGCAGGACTGGGCCTCGATGCTGCTGCGCCAGTACCTCAAGTACGCCGAGCGCAAGGGTTTCAAGGCCGAAGTGCTGGAAGAATCCGAAGGCGAAGTGGCCGGCATCAAGTCCGCCACCATCAAGCTCGAGGGCGAATACGCCTTCGGCTACCTGCGCACGGAAACCGGCGTGCACCGCCTGGTGCGCAAGAGCCCGTTCGACTCGTCGGGCGGCCGCCACACCTCGTTCGCCAGCGTGTTCGTCTACCCCGAGGTCGACGATTCCTTCGAAGTCGAAGTGAATCCGGCCGACCTGCGCGTGGACACCTATCGCGCCTCGGGCGCGGGCGGCCAGCACATCAACAAGACCGACTCGGCCGTGCGCCTGACGCACATCCCGACCGGCATCGTGGTGCAGTGCCAGAACGACCGCTCGCAGCACCGCAACCGCGCCGAAGCGATGCAGATGCTCAAGTCCAAGCTGTACGAACTGGAAATGCGCAACCGCATGGCCGAGCAGCAGAAACTGGAAGACTCCAAGACCGACGTGGGCTGGGGCCACCAGATCCGCTCGTACGTGCTGGACCAGAGCCGCATCAAGGACCTGCGCACCAACGTCGAAATCTCCAACACGCAGAAAGTGCTGGACGGCGACCTGGATCCCTTCATCCAGGCCAGCCTCAAGCAAGGCGTGTAAGTTCCGCGATACTTCCGTCCACCGTACCCCGAGGGTTCACGCATGTCCGACACCATCGCAATTCTCACCGGCGCCTCGCGCGGCATCGGCGCCGCCATGGCGCGCGGCCTGGCCAAACCGGGCACCCGCCTGATCACCCTGGCGCGCCGCGAAGACCCCGAGCTGGCCGCCTACGCCCGCTCGCGGGACGTGCAACTGGAACAACTGTCCGTGGACCTCTCGGACCTGGCCGCGGCCGTAGCGGCCGCGCGCCGCATCTGCGACGCGCTGCCGCGCGACGCGGGCCGCTACCTGCTCATCAACAACGCCGGCACCGTGCACCCCGTGGCCGGCACCGACGCGCTGATCGACGGTCCGGCAATCGCCGCCGCCTTCAACCTGAACGTCACGGCCGTGATGCTGTTGACCGCGCGCTTCCTGGCCGCGGTCGAAGACCTGAAGGCCGACCGCCGCGTGCTCAACATCTCGTCCGGCGCCGGCCGCAATCCCAACGCCGGCTGGGGCGTGTATTGCGCCACCAAGGCCGCGCTCGACATGTACTCGCGCGTGGTCAAGCAGGAGCAGGGCGAAGGCGGCGCGCGCATCGTCTCGCTGGCTCCCGGCATCGTCGACACCGACATGCAGGTGGCCATCCGTTCCAGCGATCCCAAGAGCTTCCCGGCGCTGGCCAAGTTCCAGGACTTCCACGCCAGCGGCAAGCTGTCCGCCCCCGCCGATGTGGCCGCCCGCATCCTCGCCTACCTGGATCGCGACGATTTCGGCAGCACCGAAATCGACGACATCCGCAATTACGACTGATCCCCCGACCATGACCGACCACACGACCGCTCCGGCCCCCGCCCAGGATGAAAACCGCTTGATCGCCGAACGGCGCGCCAAGCTGGCCAAACTGCGCGAGACCGGGGTCGCGTATCCCAACGATTTCGTCCCCGACGCCCGCGCCGCCGCCCTGCACGACAAGTACGACGACCAGACGCAGGAAGCCCTGGCCGCCGCGCCCGTCACCGTCAAGGTCGCCGGCCGCATGATGCTCAAGCGCGTCATGGGCAAGGCCAGCTTCGCCACGCTGCAGGACAGCACCGGCCGCATCCAGATCTACCTGGACCGCGGCACGCTCGGCGAAGACAGCTACGCCGCGTTCAAGCAATGGGACATCGGCGACATCATCGCGATCGAAGGGTCGGTCTTCAAGACCAACAAGGGCGAACTGTCGGTGCACGCCGCCACGGCGCGCCTGCTGTCCAAGTCGCTGCGCCCGCTGCCGGACAAGTTCCACGGCGTGGCCGACCAGGAACTGCGCTACCGCCAGCGCTACGTCGACCTCATCATGACCGACGCCACGCGCCGCACCTTCGAGGCGCGCAGCAAGGCCGTGGGCAGCATCCGCCAGTTCATGCTGAACGCCGGCTTCCTCGAAGTCGAAACGCCCATGCTGCACCCGATCCCGGGCGGCGCGGCGGCCAAGCCCTTCGTCACGCATCACAACGCGCTGGACATGGAAATGTTCCTGCGCATCGCGCCCGAGCTCTATCTCAAGCGCCTCATCGTCGGCGGCTTCGAGCGCGTGTTCGAGGTCAACCGCAACTTCCGCAATGAAGGCGTGAGCCCGCGCCACAATCCGGAATTCACGATGATGGAGTTCTACGCAGCCTACGCGGACTACCGCTGGCTGATGGACTTCACCGAGGAACTGATCCGCCAGGCCGCCATCTCGGCCACCGGCAGCGCCGTGCTGACCTACCAGGAACGCGAACTGGATCTGTCCAAGCCGTTCGACCGCCTGACCATCTGCGAAGCCATCCTCAAGTACGCCCCGGGCTACACCCAGGCGCAGCTGGACGACCCGGCCTTCGTGCGCGCCGAGCTCAAGAAGCTGGGCGCCGACGCCGACGGCCCGGTGCTGTCGCGCGCCGGCCTGGGCGCGCTGCAACTGGCGCTGTTCGAGGAAACGGCTGAAGCCAAGCTGTGGAACCCCACGTACATCATCGACTACCCGGTCGAAGTGTCGCCGCTGGCGCGCGCCTCCGATACCCGCGAAGGCATCACCGAGCGCTTCGAGCTGTTCATGACCGGCCGCGAGATCGCCAACGGCTTCTCCGAGCTGAACGATCCCGAGGACCAGGCCGAGCGTTTCCGCTCGCAGGTCGAGGCCAAGGACGCCGGCGACGAAGAAGCGATGTACTACGACGCCGACTACATCCGCGCGCTGGAATACGGCATGCCGCCGACGGGCGGCTGCGGCATCGGCATCGACCGTCTTGTCATGCTGCTGACCGACAGCCCCAGCATCCGCGACGTCATTCTCTTCCCGCACCTGCGTCGTGAAGACTAAGACGCGGGCGGCATCGTGATCATCAAGATCCTGATGCTGGCGGCGGTGGTTGCCGCCCTGTTCTACATGGTGATGCAGCCACGCCGCGGACGCGGTGGCTACCAAGGTGGCGCCGCGCCCGCGCGCCGGGCGCCGCTGTTCATCGCGCTGTGCCTGGCCACCGCGCTGGCGCTGACCGGTGCGCTGGTCACGGCGGTACTTTGGATGGGCAGCGTCGCTGGCGGCGTGACCGGCGGCGGCTACCACGGCGAAGCCGATTTCCTGCTGACCATCGCCGGCGTCCTGCTGGCGATGGCCGTGGCCTGCGGCGTCGGCGCGTTTCTCAAACGCAAGGGCTGACCCGGCGGGCAGGCGTGGGGCCACCCCGCCGCCCCCCTGCGCCCTGCCCTACCCCTTTCTCTTTATCGCGCCCGCCAGTCGCCGCATGGCGCCATCGATCTCGTGCGCGCTGAGCGAGGCGTAGCCTAGCAGCCAGCCCTGTAGCGCCGCCGTCCCCGCATACAGCCGCGCCAGCCCCGGCAGCACCAGCCCGGCCTGCGCGGCGCGGCGCACGGTGTCCGCCTCCGACCAGCCGGGCTCCAGCAGGCAAGGCACCTGCAACCCGCCCTGCGGACGCAGCGCGCGCGCCACGCCCGCCAGGTGTTCGCCGACCGCCTCCAGCATGGCCTCGCGCCGCGCCGCGTACAGCTTGCGCATGGCTCGCACGTGGGCGTTGTAATGGCCGTCGGCCATGAAGCGCGCGAGGGTCAGTTGCAGGATCTGCGGCGTATGGCCATCGACGATGCTGCGCGCGCGGCTGAAGGCGCCGACCAGCTCGTCCGGCAAGGCCATGTAGCCCATCCGCAGCCCAGGATAGAGCGTCTTGCTGAAGGTGCCCAGGTAAATGGTGCGGCCGTGCCGGTCCAGCCCTTGCACACACGCGGTCGGCAGGCCGTCATAGTGAAATTCGCTGTCGTAGTCGTCTTCGATGATCCATTTGCCGTTTTCGGCCGCCCAGCGGATCAGGTCCAGCCGGCGCGCCAGCGACAGCGTCGCGCCGGTCGGATACTGATGCGACGGCGTCACATAGACGCAGCTGGCGCCGCTGCGGTCGACCCGCAGCAGGTCGGTGCGAATCCCGTGCGCATCGACGTCGATCGGCACCACCCTGGCCTCGGCGAATTCAAAGGCCTTGCGGGCGCCGAAGTAGCCCGGGTTCTCCAGCAGGATCGGCTTGCCGGCATCCGCCAGCAACTGCGCGCACAGGAACAGCGCCTGCCGCGTGCTGCTGAGCACCACAATCTGCTCGGCGCGGACCTTGGCGCCGCGCTCCAGGTTCAGGTAGGTCGCGATCGCGCGGCGCAAGGGCTCGGCGCCTTGTGGATCGCCGTGCAGCAGCACATGGCCGCGATGGTCCTTCATCACCTGCCGCTGCAAGCGTTCCCACACGTCCGTCGGAAAGGTGCGAGTCTCGGGCAGGCCAGTGGCGAACGCCTGGATCGTCTGCTGGTCGGCCACGCCGCCGCTGTCGAAGATCGCGCGGCCGCGCCGGCTCAGGCCGGCCGCGGGCGCGGACGGTTGCGGCGCCGCCGCGCGGCGTTCGCGCTGCGGGGCGCGGCGCCGCGCCGAACCACGCAGTTCAGTGCCGATGGTCTCGGACACATAGCTGCCCGAGCCCTTGCGCCGCGCGATGAAACCGTCACGCTGCAACTGCACGTAGGCGTTCTCGACCGTGTCGCGGGCCACCCCCAGCGACTGCGCCAGCGCGCGGGTGGCGGGCAGCTTCACGCCGGGATCCAGGTCACCGTCCAACACCAGCGCGCGCAAGGCGCGCTGAATGCGCAGGTGCAGGTCGAGCGGCTTCAGGTCGGCGTCGCCCATGCGGATCTTCAGCGTCTCAAGCGCGAAGGTCTTGCTCATATGGTCTGCCCAAAAGCACAGAAAGGGTCACCGACAGCCGACCATTCCAGGTAAGGCAGGAATGTGGGAACAAAAAAAGTGGTCTGGCACATATTGCCAAAGTGTACTGCCTTGACAGTCCAATGCCGCGCTACAAAGTGGTCTGCCATTCAACCTTTCCCGCCTCCCACCGCACCCATGTCATCGCCAAGTGCCTCTTCCCTGTTTCCGCGCGATCTCGTCCATCCCATCGTCGCCGGCCTGATCTCGGTCATCGTCAACTACGGCGGCACCTTCATCCTGGTATTCCAGGCCGCCAAGGTCGCCGGCCTCAGTCCGGCGCTCACGGCCTCGTGGGTCTGGTCGGTGTCGATCGGCGTGGGCGTCACCGGGATCCTGCTGAGCTGGCTCAGCCGCGAACCGGTCATTACCGCGTGGTCCACGCCCGCCGCCGCGTTCCTGGTCACGGCCCTGGCCACCACGCCGTATGCCGAAGCCATCGGCGCCTACCTGATCTCTGCCGCCGCCTTCGTCGTGCTCGGGTTGTCCGGCTATTTCGACAAGGTCATCCGCCTGATTCCCCCGGGCGTGGCCGCCGGCCTGCTGGCCGGCATCCTGCTGCCATTCGGCATCGGCGCCTTCGGCGGCATGAGCCTGGACCCGTTGCTGGTCGGCTGGCTGATCCTGGCCTACGTCGCGCTCAAGCGCTACACGGCGCGCTATGCCGTGGTCGGCATCCTGGTGTCAGGCCTGGCGCTGCTGCTGGCGCAGGACCGGGTCGACCTGTCTGGGCTGCGGCTGGAATTCGCCGCGCCCGTTTTCACCGCGCCCACGTTCTCGCTCAACGGACTGCTGAGCGTGGCGTTGCCGCTGTTCCTCATCACGCTGACCGGCCAATACATGCCCGGCATGCTGGTGCTGCGCAATGACGGCTTCAAGACCAGCGCCAACCCCATCGTCACCATCACCGGGCTGGGGTCGCTGCTGATGGCGCCGTTTGGCTCGCATGCCTTCAACCTGGCCGCGATCACTGCCGCCATCTGCACCGGCAAGGAAGCGCACGACGATCCAGCCAAGCGCTGGGTCGCGGGCATCGCCGCCGGCATCTTCTACATCGTGGTGGGCGTGTTCGGCGTGACCCTGGCCGCCGTGTTCATGGCCCTGCCCGCCAGCTTCATTACCACCCTGGCCGGCCTGGCCCTGCTGGGCACCATCGGCGGCAGCCTGGCCAGCGCCCTGGCCGATCCCAACACGCGCGAAGCCTCGCTCATCACTTTCCTGGCGGCCGCCGCCAACATCAAGCTGTTCGGCATCGGCGGCGCCTTCTGGGGCCTGGTGATCGGCTTGCTCGCCCACGCCGTGCTCAATGGTCGCCTGCCGCGACGCCTGCGTTCGTCCCGCTACGCTGATCTGCCGCGCCCCGAATCCGCCGGCAAGGGCATGGTGAAATGATGATGCCCCCGCTCGATCCCGCGCAGGCCGCCCCCGACACGCAGACCCGTCACGACCAGCACGGCCGCTATCCCCAGGCCCTAAGCGTCGAGGACTTCCGCCACAACCTGGCCACGATCCACGCGCGCATGGCGGCCGCCTGCCATCGAGTCGGGCGCGACCCGGCCAGCGTGCGCCTGTTGCCGGTCAGCAAGACCATGGACGAATCGCGCATCCGGTTGGCCCATGCCGCCGGCTGCCGCCTGCTGGGCGAGAACAAGATCCAGGAAGCCCATCGCAAATGGGAGAACACCACGGACCTGGCCGGCCTGCGCTGGTCGGTCATCGGTCACTTGCAGACCAACAAGGCCAAGCTCATGGCGCTGTTCGCCAGCGAGTTCCAGGCTCTGGACAGCCTGCGCCTGGCCGAAGCGCTGGACCGCCGCCTGCAAGCGGAAGGCCGCGCGCTGGACGTGTATGTGCAGGTCAACACTTCTGGCGAGCCCAGCAAATATGGCCTGGCGCCCGACGAGGTGGCCGCCTTCCTCCAGGCGCTGCCCGCGTTTTCTTCCCTGCGGGTGCGTGGCTTCATGACGCTGGCGCTGTTCTCCCGCGAGGCCGAGCGCGTGCGCCAATGCTTCGTGCTGCTACGCGGCCTGCGCGACCGCCTGCGCCAGCAGGCGCCGGCCGGCATCAGCCTGGACGAACTGTCGATGGGTATGTCCGGCGATTTCGAGATCGCCATCGAGGAAGGCGCCACCGTCGTGCGCGTCGGCCAGGCGATCTTCGGCGCCCGCGCGTTGCCGGACAGCCATTACTGGCCCGGCGCTGCGTAACCTGCGCAGCGGGACGGCGCTAGCCCACCGGCCAGCGCCCCGCCCCCTCCGGCAGCGCTGGCAGGCTGGCCCGCAGCATCTCGTCGATGAACGCGGCCGGTCGCAGCCGCCCCTCCGGCTTGTACCACTGCACCGTCAGGTTCATCGCCCCCAGCACACAGCGCTTGATCACGCGCGCATCGCCGCGCAGCACGCCCGCGGCTACCGCCGCCGCCACCGCCTCCTGCCACATGGCCTCGTAGCGATCGCTCAACACCTTGACGCTGGCCTGGCTCGGCGCCGACAGGCTGCGCCACTCGTAGACCAGCGCGTTCATGGCATCGCCGCCGGCGCCGTGCAGCATGCTCCACATATGCACCCGGAACAACGCCGCCAGCCGGTCGGCCGGCGCCTGGTACAGCGCCAGGGCCTGGCGGCCCGCATCCAGCACTTCCTGGATGCCGTTGTTCATCACCGCCACCAGGATTTCCTCCTTGCTGCGGAAATGGTGGAACAGGCTGCCCGACTGCAGGCCCACGGCCCGCGCCAGTTCGCGCACCGTGGTGCGTTCGTAGCCATGCTTGCGGAACAGCCGCGCCGCCGTCAGGATCACTTCCGCGCGGCGCAGCGATTCCGCGCCGTCCTCGTGCCCGGCCGGCGCCGCGCCCGGCCCATCCCTGCCGATCCGGCTCATAGGCGTTCTATGATCGTCGCGGTCGCCATGCCATGGCCGATGCACATGACCTGCAGGCCGAACTGACCGTCGCTGGCGCGCAGCCCCGCCAACATCTTCGCCATCAAGGCCGCGCCGGTCGCGCCCAGGGGATGGCCGTGGGCGATGGCGCCGCCCCACGGATTGACCTTTGCCGGGTCCGCCCCCAGCGTCTTCAGCCAGGCCAGCACCACGCTGGCGAAGGCCTCGTTGATCTCTATCCAGTCGATATCCGCCAGTCGCAGGCCGGCGCGCGCCAGGGCCTGCTCGGTCGCGGCAATGACGCCCGTCAACTGCAACACCGGGTCCGAGCCGATCGTCACGCGCGCGCGGAAACGCGCCTGCGGCAGCAGCCCATCGGCCAGCGCCACGGACCGATCCGCCAGCAGCACCGCCGCCGCGCCGTCGGCCAATTGGCTCGACTGCGCCGCCGTCACATTGCCCTGGCCCGGCGCGCGCAAGGCCGGCGGCAACGCGGCCATCTTGGCCGGATCGGCGTGCTCGCGTATGCCCTCGTCGCGCGCCGGCGTGCCCGGCGGACCAGGCAGCAGCTCAGTGTGGCGTCCAGCGCTGGCGGCGGCCCAGGCGCGCGCATGGCTCTGCATCGACCAGGCATCCAGCTCGGCCCGGCCCAGTTGCCACGTTTCGGCGATGCGTTCGGCGCTCTCGATCTGGTGGATCAGCGGATAGCGCTGCAACAAGCCGGGATTGAGCGATTCGAAACCGCGGAATT
This sequence comes from Achromobacter sp. 46006, assembly GCF_059761975.1. NCBI lineage: Bacteria > Pseudomonadati > Pseudomonadota > Betaproteobacteria > Burkholderiales > Alcaligenaceae > Achromobacter > Achromobacter sp. 46006. The sequence continues at coordinate 205,050 of NZ_JCBANN010000001.1, read as the reverse complement.
CGCGCTGGCCCAGCGTCACGTCCAGGAACATCGGCACGCGGCTCATGCTCTCGACCCCGCCGGCGACCACGTAGCGCATGTCGCCGGCCGCGATTGCCTGCGCCCCGGCATGCACCGCCTGCTGGCTCGATCCGCACATGCGGTTCAGGGCCACGCCCGGCACCGTCTCCGGCAGGCCAGCCAGCAGCGCCGCCAACCGGCCGATGTTGGCGCCCTGCTCACCCGCCTGGCTGACACAGCCGGCGATCACATCATCGACCTGGCCGCCAGGCAATCCGGCGCGCGCCAGCAATCCCTGTATCACCTCGGCCAGCAAGTCATCGGGCCGCTTTCCGGCCCACCAGCCGCCGCGCCGCCCGAACGGCGTGCGCACCGCCTCCACGATCACCGCTTCGTTCATGCTGGCGTCTCCTCGGCGTAAAGCCGTTCGATTTCATCCGCATAGGCGCGGTAGATGCTGGCACGGCGCACCTTCATGGTCGCGGTCACCTCGCCATCGTCGTGGTCCAGTTCCTTGGTCAGCAGGTGAAATCGCTTGATCTGCGCCACGGGCGCCAGCCCCGCGTTGGCGCGCGCCACTTCCTCGGCCACCAGTTCGCGCACCTCGGCGCATTCGGCCAGCGAACGGAAATGGGTAAAGGCGATGCGGCGCGATTCGGCCCACTTGCCGACCGTCTCGAACTCCAATTGGATCAGCGCCGCCACGTAGCGCCGGCCGTCCGCGACGATCACGCATTCCTTCACGTAGGGGCTGCCCTTGACCGCATTCTCGATCTCGGACGGCGTCAGGTTCTTGCCGCCCGCCGTGATCATGATGTCTTTCAGACGGTCGACGATACGCAGCTGGCCGTCGCGCACCTCGGCCACGTCGCCGGTATGCAGCCAGCCCTCGCGCACCGTCTCGGCGGTCGCGGCATCGTTCTTGTAATAGCCGGCGAACACCATCTCGCCGCACACCTGTAATTCACCCTGCTCGCCCAGGCGCCAGTCCACCCCCAGGATCGGCTCGCCCACCGTGCCCGCCCGCACGCGGTCCGGATGCTGGCCGAAGATCATGCCGGTCGACTCGGTCAAGCCATACACCTCCACCAGCGGCACGCCGAGATTGCGGAAGTAACGCACCACCTCGGGCGCGATCGGCGCCGCCCCGGTCATCGCCACCCGGACCCGCCGCAGGCCGATGAAATTTTGCAAGGCGCGCAGCACCAGCCAATACCACAGCGCATAGGTCAGCCGCTCGCCGGGACCGCGCTGGCGCGCCGACTTGTGCGCGAATGGCGCGCACGCCGCCAGCGCGCGCCGGTACAACCATCGCTGCAATCGGCCCGCTTCCTGCATCTTGATCGAGATCGACGCATGCAGCTTTTCCCAGATGCGCGGCACGCCCAGGAACACGCTCGGCGCCACTTCGCGCAGATCCTCCTGCACGGTGCGGATCGATTCGCCGAAATTGACCTGCGCGCCCAGGTAGATCGGCACAAAGGTCGACAGCATCTGCTCGGCCACGTGGCACAGCGGCAGGTACGACAGATGCACACTGCCCGCATCCATGCCCAGCCGCTCGGCAATGCCGGGGGCCACGCCGCGCATGTTGCGATAACTGAGCATCGCGCCCTTGGGCTTGCCGGTCGAACCCGAGGTGTAGATCATCAGGCCCAGGTCATCCAGCCCCTGCGTGTCCAGCAACTCATTCAGCGCCTGCAACCCTTCCGCCTCCAGCCGCTGGCCATCGGCCTCCAGCTCGGCAAAGGCGATGATGCGCGCGCGCTCGGCCGGCGCGTAGGAACGCAGGCCCTTGGTTTCCATCACCACAATGCGCCGCAGCAGCGGCAGCCGGTGCGCCACCTGCAACACCTTGTCGGTCTGTTCCTGGTCCTCGCACACCACCAGCTCGACGTCGGCATGCTCCAGCACATAGCCCATTTCCTCGGCCGGGCTGGTCGCGTACACCCCCACCGCCACGCCGCCGACGGCGCCCGCGCCCAGTTGGGTCAGTAGCCACTCCAACCGGTTCTCGGCGACCACCGCCACGCGTCCGCCGCGCGACAGCCCTGCCGCCTGCAGCCCCAGCCCGACGCGGCAGGCGCGGCGCCAATAATCCGCCCAGGATACCGGCCGCCAGATGCCAAAGTCCTTCTGCCGCACCGCAATGGCGGCCGGCTGCCGCCGCGCCTGCTCGCGCAACATCTGCGGCAGGGTCAGCGCCGGCCAATTGTCCGGCGCGAAGCCGGCGGCTGCAGGCGCCGGCTTCATGACAGCCAGCGCTTGCGGCGCTTGTAGTGCTTGATGTCGCGAAAGCCGCGCGCCTCGCCCGCGCCTCCCACGCCCAGGTAGAACTCGCGCACGTCGGGATCGGCCGCCAGCTTCTCGGCCGAGCCATCGATCACCACCTTGCCCGTTTCCATGATGTAGCCATAATGCGCCACGGCCAGCGCCACAGACGCGTTCTGCTCGACCAGCAGCATCGACACCCCCTGCTCGCGGTTGATTCGGGCGATGATGGTGAAGATCGCCTCCACCAGCATCGGCGACAACCCCAGCGACGGCTCGTCCAGCAGCATCAGCTTGGGCTGCGCGATCAGCGCCCGCCCGATCGCCAGCATCTGTTGCTCGCCCCCTGACAGATAGCCTGCCAGGCCGCGGCGGCGTTCGTACAGCCGCGGGAAATAGCCATACACCAGGTCGAAGTCAGCCTTGGCGCCGGCACGTCCGCTCAGCGCATAGGTCGCCGCCACCAGATTCTCCTCGACCGACAGGTCCTCGAACACGCGGCGCCCTTCCATCACGTGCGCCAGCCCGGCGCGCACCAGGTTCTGCGGCCGCGCGCCGGCGGTGTCGCCGCCGTCGAACAGGATGCGCCCGCGCGCCAGCTCGCCGTCCTCCAGGTCGAGCAGGCGCGACACCGCCTTCAACGTGGTCGACTTGCCGGCGCCGTTGCTGCCCAGCAGCGCCACGATGGCGCCGGCCGGCACCGACAGCGACAGGCCGCGCAGCACCTGCACCGCCTTGTTGTAGACCACCTCGATGTTGTTGATGTCCAGCACCGTGGATGGCGACGCATCGTATCCGGGAATCACGGGCGCCTCACTGCAGCACGATCCAGTCGGAAGCCGGCACCATCTGCTTCTGCTTGGTATCGGCGCGGTAGATGCGGCCCACCGGAATCGAATTGCCCTTGATGCTGATCGGCACGCCGATCAGCCCGCCGGTGTCGAAGTCCTTGATGCCCTCCAGCGCCGCCTTCATGTTGGCGCTGGTCAGCTCCTTGCCCGCCTCCAGCGTGCGCTTGGCCACCTCGGAGAACAGCATCGCGGCCAGGAAGCCCTGCATGTAGCCGGTGCTCTGGTATTGCGGCCGCATCTCGCGGATCTTCTTGAGCATCGGCGCGTCCGCCGCCTGGTCGTAGTAATAGCGGTACGGCATCACGCCCATGAAGCCCTCGGCGTCCTCGCCCATCTGCATCACGGTGGAGTTGTCCATGGTCCAGAACGTGCCCATGTAGCGCGTCTTCAGGCCCATGCGCTTGCCCTGCCCGACGAACTCGGGAATCGGCGCCAGCACGTAGCCGTGGAAGATGGTGAAGTCCGGATCGGCGCGGCGCAGCTTGATGACCTCGGTCGACACGTCCACGCTGCCCGGCGGCGTCATGATCTCGGTGGCCACCGTCAGCCCCAGTTTCTGCGCCACCGCGCGCGAGCTGGCGATCGGGTCGCGGCCGAACTCCGTGTCCGAATACACGAACGCCACCTTGGCGCCCGGCTTTTCCTTGGCGATGTAGCGCAGCAGGATGCCGAACATCTCCGTGTAGTCCGGCCCCAGCATGAACTGCGCCGGATACTTGGCCGGATCGTTCAACTCGGTCGCGAACGAAGCGCCCGTCATCAGGATGTTGCCCGAGCGGTTCAGCTCGGCATTGATGGTCTTGGAAAACCCGGTCGAATCGCCATAGTAGAAATTGACCTTGTTCTGGCTGGTGATCTTCTTGAAGGCCGCCACCGACGCGTCCACCTTGTAGGCGGTGTCCTCCGGCACGTAGCGCAGCTTGCGGCCCTTGATGCCGCCCTGCTCGTTGACGATCTTGACGTAGTCGGTGATGCCGGCATGAATGCCCTGCCCGGCGAACGCGAACACCCCGCTCAACGGGATCGAGCCGCCCAGCACCAGGTCCTCCTCGGCCTGGGCCGCTGGCGCCGCGGCCAACGCCAATGCCACGCCCAAGGGCGCCAGCAACTTCGATAAACCGCTGCCTATCCGGATGCGCTTCATGGTTTCGTCTCCTGGTTCTCTTGGGAATGGCCCTCTACGTGCGGAAAGGCCAGAGGTGAAAAAAGCGGCGCACGCGGCGCCAGATTTCCGCGAGCCCGTGCGGCTCGAAGATCAGAAAGCCCACGATCAGCAGGCCGAACACGATGGTGCGCACCGGCGAAATCAAGCGCAGCGCGTCGCCGCCCACCGGCAGCCAGCCCACTACCAACTTGAGCAGCTCGGGCACCATGGTCATGAACACGGCGCCCAGGATGGCACCCAGTATCGATCCCATGCCGCCCACGATGATGGCGGCCAGGAAGAAGATCGACATGATCAGCGGAAAGCTCTCCGGCGTGACCACGCGGAAGAAATACGCCCACAGGCCACCGGCCACGCCCGCGTAGAACGACGACAGGCCGAACGACAGCAGCTTGTAGCGCAGCAGGTGGATACCCAGCACCTCGGCCGAAATGTCACGGTCGCGTATCGCGATGAACGCGCGGCCGATGCGGGTGCGGAACAGGTTGGCCGCGCCCAGCACCATCAGCGCCGTCAACGGCACGATCAGCCAATAGATCTTGAACGACGTATCCAGGTCTATCCCCAACAGCCGCGCCGGCGGCACCTGCAGCCCGCCCGTGCCGCCGGTGAAGGCCCAATTCGCGAACACGAAGTGCGCGATGAAAGATGCCGCGATGGTCGAGATCGCCAGGTACAACCCCTTGACCCGCAGCGACGGAATCCCCACCAGCAGCCCGCCCAGCATCGCCACCACGCCGGCCCCCAGCAGATTCAGCAGCACCGGCGTGCCCAGCCGCAGTTCCATCACCGCCACCGTGTACGCGCCCAGCCCCATGAAGGCGGCCTGCCCCAGGCTCACCAGCCCGGTGTAGCCGGTCAGGATGTTCAACCCCGTGGCGCTGGCCACATTGATCGCCACCAGGCACGCCAGGTACAGCCAATAGGCGTCGGCCACGAACGGGAACAGCGCCAGCGACGCCGCCAGCAGCGCCAGCCACAGCCGCTGCGTGCGAGTGTCGAACAGCGCCTCGTCGGCCCGGTAGGTCTCTTTCGCGGTCGCGATGCGCATGGCTACAGCCTCTCGATTTCGCGGGTGCCGAACAGCCCGTAAGGCCGCATCATCAGCACCGCCACCAGCACCACGAAGGTCGCCAGCAATTTGTATTCGCCGCCCAGGTAGGCGCCGGCCCAGGCCTCCAGCAACCCGATGAAGATGCCCCCCACCAACGCCCCCGCCACGCTGTCCAGTCCGCCCACGATCACCACCACCAGCACCGACAGGCCGAACACGCCCATTGACGACGAGATACCGCCGATCGCCCCCACTATCACGCCCGACACCGCCGCGATCGCGCCCGCCGCCGCCCACGACAGTGAAAACACCCGCGGCACGTTGATGCCCATTGCGTACGCCGCCCCCTGATCCGACGCTGTGGCCCGCAACGCCACCCCGCCGCGCCAGTAGCGGAACACCGCCAGCACGAACAAGGCCAATGCCAGGGCCACCCAGAAGCCGTAGAACACCTTGGGCGCGACAAACGCTTCACCCAGCATCACCGGCGCGCGCGGCATGAATTCCGGCAACCGGCGCTGGTCCGCCGTCCAGATCAGTTCCACCACGCCCACCAGGATCGAGGCCAGCCCCACGGTGATCATGAACACCGAAATCGGCGATTCGCCCAGCATCGGCCGGATCGTGACGCGCTCTACCAACGCGCCCAGCGCCGCCGACAGCGCCACCGCGCCGGCAATCGCCGCCCATACCGGCCAGGCCATGCCGGCGGCAAAGGCATAGAACACATAGGCGCCCATCATCAGGAACTCGCCGATGGCGATGTTCACCACCCGCGTCGCCTTGTAGACGATCACGAATGCCAGCGCCGCCAGCGCATACAGGCCGCCGCTGCCAAGCCCGGCCAGCGTCACTTCCAGGAAGAACAGGCCGTCCATCAGGCCGCCTCGCGCAGCCGCCGGCGCAGGTCGCCGACGTCACCCGCGCCCAGGTAGGCCTTGATGACCTCCGGATTGGCCTGCACCGCAGCGGGCGTGCCATCGGCGATCACCTGGCCGAAGTTCAGCACCACCACATGGTCCGACAGGTCCATCACCATGCCCATGTCGTGCTCCACCATCAGCACCGTCACGCCCCACTCGGCGCGCGCATCGAGGATGAAGCGCGCCATGTCGTCGGTCTCCTCGCGGTTCATGCCCGCCACCGGCTCGTCCAGCATCAGCACCTTGGGCTGCATCGCCAGCGCCCGCGCCAGCTCCACCCGCTTGCGCAGCCCGTACGACAGCGCCGCCACCGGCGCATGGCGGATGTGGTCGATCTCCAGGAAGTCGATGATGCGTTCTTCGATATCGGCGCGCAGCGCCATCTCCTCGCGTCGCGCCCGGCCCAGGTACAGCAGCGCGTCGAGCACATTGGTGCGCAGGTGGGCGTGGCGCCCCAGCTTGATGTTGTCCAGCACCGTCATGCCGCGGAACAGCGCGATGTTCTGGAAGCTGCGCGCCAGCCCCAGGCGGGCGCGCTCCGGCGCCGCCACGCGCGAGATGTCGCGGCCCAGGAAGCGGATGGTGCCCGCGGCCGGCCGGTAGAAACCCGAGATGGTGTTGAACAGCGAGGTCTTGCCCGCGCCATTGGGGCCGATGACCGTGGTGATGGATCCCGGCGCGACGCGAAAGCCCACGCCCGTGAGCGCCTTGACCCCGCCGAACGCCAACGTGACCCCATCCACCTCCAGCAAGGGAGGGCTATCGGATTGATCCACCTTTGTCTCCTCGCTGTTTATCGCGAAGCTGTTTTTCTATTGGCGGTGAATCAGCGTAGCCCCGAGGCAGGCGATGCGGCGAACCTGTCTTTACCTACGCTGTACAGCGCCGGAAAATCGTTCTATGCGTTACGCTTGCGTGGCGGACGGCAACCGAGCAAGCGCTTGGTTGCGACCATAGCATCGTGGTTTTTGGATCGAAAGTTGGTATTTACCCGATAACGGAGACAAGCCATGACCCCACCCATTCCAGCCTTTCCAACCCTGCAGGTTGAAGCCGGAGACGGCATCGCCACGCTGACGCTGAACCAGCCCGCCACGCTCAACGCCATCGACGTCGCCATGGCGCTGGACCTGCAACGCGCCGCCCAGTGGCTCGAAACGCGCGCCGACATCCGGGTGGTGCTGCTGCGCGGCGCCGGCAAGGCCTTCTGCGCCGGCGGCGACATCACGCTGTTTGAAGGCGACGTCAACGCGGTGCGGGCCAAGCTGCTCGACCTGTTCACGCCGCTCAACGATTTCGTCGCGCACGTCGCGCGCATGGACAAGCTGTGGCTGGCGCAGATACACGGTGTCGCGGCCGGCGCCGGCCTGTCGCTGGCGCTGGCCTGCGACCTCGCGATCGCCGAGGCCGACACGCGCTTCATGACGGCCTACCTGAAACTGGGCGCCACGCCAGACGCCGGCATGACCCATGGCCTGAACCGCCTGCTCGGCCCACGCCGCGCACTCGACCTGCTGCTGCGCCACGACGCCTTCAGCGCCGCCGATGCGCACGCCTGGGGGCTCATCAACCGCGTCGCCGACGCCGGCCAGCTCGCGCCACAGGCCCGGGCCTACGCGCAACAGCTCGCCAGCCACGCGCCGCACGGCATCGCCGGCGCCAAGCATCTTTTGCGCAACGCCGCGCACGCGCCGCTGGAAACGCAACTGGCCGAAGAAACCGCCTGCTTCCTGGAAACCGCGCGGCGCGAGGACTTCGCGGAAGGCGTGCGCGCCTTCCGCGAAAAACGCGCACCGCGCTTCCAAGGCCACTGAAGCGCGCGCGTCAGAACTTGTAGGTGACGCTGGCGATAACGCTGCGGCGCGCGCCGTACCAGCAATCGCCGCGCGACAGGCACGTCGCCAGGTAGGTCTTGTCGGTCAGGTTGTTGACGTTCAAGGCATAGCGCCAGTGACTGGTCTCGTACGCCATCATGGCGTCCACCAGCCACACCGGCGCCAGCTTGGGCCCATCGCCATCGCGGAACGACGCCATCCAGCGCGTGCCCGCGCCCACCGTGAAGCGCCCGTCGAGGTTGTCGAGCGCGAAACGGTAGCGCCCCCACGCCGCGGCCTGGTGACGCGGAATCCCTTCCAGTTGCGGATCCAGGTCGATGTAGTTGTAGTGCGCGATCACGTCGAACGATGACGTCACCTGGCCGCGCCATTCCAGCTCCAGGCCGCGCGTGCGCGTTTTGCCGGTCTGGATGTTGTTCAACGCCGCCGTTGGATCCGGCACCAGGCGGTTCTTCTCGCGCAGGTCGTACACCGACGCGGTGGCCAGGTGGGCGCCATCCGCCGACTGGTACTTGACGCCGGCTTCCCATTGCTTGCCGCGCAGCGGCTTGTACAACTCAGGCACCGCGCCATCCGGCGTATTGCGCGTGGTGCTGGCCACCGGCGTGAACGATTCGCTGTAGCTCAGATAAGGCGACCAACCGTTGCTGGCCGCATACATCAGCCCGAATCGCTTGGTGGTGGCCTGGACCTTGTCCGTATCGCCACCCTCGAGCTGGCTGCGCGCGCGGTCATGGCGCAGGCCGGCCGTCACGATCCAGCGCTGGCCGATCTTCATCTGGTCCTGCAGGTAGAGGCCCGTCTGGCGCTGCGTGAAGCGCGGCTCGCCGGTCAGCTCGGGGATATAGCCATTGCCATACACCGGATCATAGGCATCGATCGTATCCTTGCCGCTGCCGCTCTGGCGGTCGCGCCGATAGCGCGACCAGTCCAGCCCCAGCAGCAGCTTGTGCGTCACCGCGCCGGTGCTCACCTCGCCGGTCAGGTGCTGGTCCAGCGTGTCCATGCGCACCTTGGTGATGGTGTCATCGGCATAGCGGCCGATGATGCGCTGGTTGATCGGATCATCGGCCCAGCCGCCGGGCACCGAGAACGCATCCGCGTAGTGCGTGAAGTACGTCACCTTGTTGTTGGCGTGGCGGAAACCCTGGCTGAACGACCACTTGTCGTTGAACTGGTGCTCGAACAGCCAGCCGAAACTGCGGCGCTCGGAATCGTAACGGTCATGGTCCGGCTCGCCGATGAAACGATAGGTCGGAATCATGCCGTTCGGATTCGGTGTGCGCATGCCCGACCACGGCATGAACTGCGCGGTCGAACCCGACTTGTCCTTCTGGTACAGCGCCTGCAGCGTCAGCGTCGTCGCCGCGCTTGGCCGCCAGGTCAGCGACGGCGCCACCAGCGTGCGGTCGTCCGGCACATGATGCACCTGGGTATCGGCATCGCGCTGCAACGCCACCAGGCGGTACAGCCACTGGCCATCCTCGGTGACCGGCCCCGTCAGGTCGACCTGCGCCTGCTTGCGCCCATGGTTGCCCACCTGCACACCGACTTCGCGCTGCGCCTCGGCCAGCGGGCGCTTGCTGACCATGTTGATCAGGCCGCCCGTGCTGCCCTGGCCATACGTCATGGCCGCCGGCCCGCGCAGCACCTCGATGCGCTCCAGCATGTACGGATCGGGACGGGTCGTGCTGGTGTAGTAATCGAACGCCTGGCGCATGCCGTCCAGGTAGACATCGACATCGGTTCCGCGCACCCGCACGCTGTCGCTGCGCGAATCCAGGCCGTAGGCGTCGGAGCGCACGCCGGCCGCATAGCCCAGCGCCTCCTGCAGGCTGGTGGCGCCCTGGTCCACGATCTGGTCGCGCGGCACCACCGTGATCGACTGCGCCGTCTCGTTCAGCGGCGTGTCCGTCTTGGTGGCGGTGGCCGAACGAGTGGCGGCATAGCCCAGCACCGGGCTGGTCGCCGTCTCCGCGCTACCCTCTACCTTGACCGACGGCAACGTGGTCGGTTCGACGGGCGCGGACTGCGCGACCAGCGCGGCCGGCAGCAGGCTCAACGCCGCCGCCAGACTGGCGCGGCGGGACATGGCAGGATCAAACATCGACGTGGCTCCCCTTGATGAATTTTGAAGAGCCAGATGTTAATGTTTCTCGTTATTGAAATCGTTCCTTTTCCCTACAAAAGGAAAGACTTCCCCTGTTTACAACAGGCCACCCACGGGCAGCGCCCCCCAAGCGCCCCGCCCCATCAGGGAAAACGACAAGAAAAAAAGGCGCCCCAAAGGGCGCCCCGACGGCACGCTGGCGGCTCAAGCGCGCGCGGCGCGCAATTCCACCGCCTTGGCCCAGCGCCGCGCCACCGATGGCGAGGTCGCGCACGTGGCCGACTCCGTCACCACGCGCACGGCGCGTTCGAGCAACTGGATATCGGCCTCGTGCTGGCGCGCCACGTGGGGATCCTCGAAGAAGATGACCCGCTGGCACTGGTGCTCCAGCACCAGTTCGGCGATCTGCGCATCGCCGCCCAACGGTCCGCTCAGGTACCGGTGCACCCACGGCGTGTCCTTGGGCCAGCCGCGCGACCACGCCAGTTCGTTCAGGCGGCCGCCGGTGGTGCCGGTGGCCACGCGCCGCGCGAACTGCGACAGCACATCGAAGTGCTCGGCCGCGAACGCCACCATCTCGTCCTTGAGCGCGTCGTGCGCGATCAGCGCCAGCGTCTGGCCGGTGTAGTTGAACAGCCGCGACGCCGCCATGTCCGGCGCCAGGCCCGCATGCACGCGCTCGACCTCCATCCACTCGATGGCGCCGGCCAGCGTCGAGATGAATGGCCGGCCATGCGTGATGCACTGGCGCTTGAGCGCCAGCGCCTCGGGAAAGATCGACGACGGGTCCACCGGATCGATCAGGTAGATCGCGCCATCGAACGGCTCCTGCCCGTCGCGGCCCTCGGTCACGCGCGCCACCAGCTTCATCAGCCCGCCCTCGCGGCCATACGGATAGCGGATCAGGCCGGAATAGCCTTGCAGCATGCCCTCGCGTACGATCGCATCGTGCGTGCGCCCCACGGTATGCAACTGCACGCCCAGTTCGCGGATGGTGGACGAACAGGCCCGCAACCAGGTGAACAAGGCGGCATCGGGCGTTTCATGGTGCAGTCGGTTGGCGGCCAGGCCAAAGCGCAATTGGGCAGCGGGCATCGGTAGACTCGGATGGCAAGAACAACGAAAAGAGTCTTGATGATACCCCGCGGCCGCGCTCCTCAAAGCAAAAACGCTCCCCGAAGGAAGCGTTTCACAGGCGGATCAGTCGGCCTCGTCGATCCAGGCCATCTGGATGGCCTCCAGGATCTTCTCGCCGCTGCGTTCCGGGTCGTCATTGAAACCGGGCAAGGCCAGCACCCATTCGCGCAACTGCGTGAAACGCAGCGTCTTGGGGTCGACGTCCGGATGCGTATCGGCCAGCGCCTCGGCGATCTGGTAAGTATCGGTCCACTTCATCAATGGCCCTCTTTCGCGTGGTTGATGGTGTACTTGGGAATCTCCACCGTCAGGTCGGCATCCGCCACCCGCGCCTGGCACGACAGGCGCGAAGTCGGCGTCAGGCCCCAGGCCTTGTCCAGCAGATCCTCTTCGTCGTCGGTCGCGTCCTCCAGCGACGAATAACCCTGCTTGACCACCACGTGACAGGTCGTACACGCACACGACAGTTCGCAGGCATGCTCGATGTCGATGTGATTGTCCAGCAGGATGCGGCAGATCGACACGCCCTTGGGCGCGTCCTCGATCACGGCACCCTCGGGGCAGTAGTCGGGATGAGGCAGTACGGTCAGTTTCGGCATAGCGTCTTATCAGGCGATCTCGTCAAGTTTGCGGCCGGCCAGCGCGGCGCGGATGCTGCGGTCCATGCGGCGCGCGGCGAATTCATCGGTCGCGGCCGACAGGGCCTCGACCGAGGCCTTCACCGCGTCCACGTCCTGCGCCTCCTGGGCGCGGGTGGCCGCCTGCAGGCATTCATCGACCCGTTGGCGTTCCTCGGCGTTCAGCAGGTCGCCGTCGACCGCCAGCGCGGCCTGCACCGACTCGACCAGTTGGCGCGCCTCCACCTGTTGCTCTCGCAGCATGCGGGCGCGCGCATCGTTGTCGGCCTGCGCCACGCTGTCGGCCAGCATGCGCGCGACCTCATCGTCACTCAGCCCATACGAAGGCTTCACCGACACCGCCGCCTCCACGCCCGTGCTTTGCTCACGCGCGGTCACGCTCAGCAGACCGTCGGCGTCCACCTGGAACGTCACGCGGATGCGCGCGGCGCCCGCCACCATCGGCGGAATGCCACGCAATTCGAAACGCGCCAGCGAGCGGCAGTCCGTTACCAAATCGCGCTCGCCCTGCAGCACGTGGATGCTCATGGCCGTCTGGCCATCCTTGAACGTCGTGAATTCCTGCGCGCGCGCCACCGGAATGGTGCTGTTGCGCGGAATCACGCGCTCGACCAGCCCGCCCATGGTTTCCAGGCCTAGCGACAGCGGCGTGACGTCCAGCAGCAGCCAGTCCTCGCCTGGGGCGCGGTTGCCGGCCAGCAGATTGGCCTGCAGCGCGGCGCCCAGCGCCACCACCTGATCCGGATCCAGGTCCGTCAGCGGCTCGGCGCCGAACATCTCGCCCACCGCGGCACGCACCACCGGCATGCGCGTGGCGCCGCCCACCATCACCACGCCGCGCACGTCGGCGGGTTTCAGCGCGGCGTCGCGCAGCGCCCGGCGCGCGCTATCCAGCGTGCGCTGCACCAGCGGCTGCGCCAGCGCCTCGAACTGCGCGCGGGTGAGCGTGTGATCGATGACCTGGCCATTGGCCAGCGTCAGTTTCAGCGTGGCGTCCTGCGCGTCCGACAGCGCCTCGCGCGCCGCGCGCGCCGCCATCAGCAAGCCGCGCCGGTCGACGTGCCTCAGGTCGGTGGCGCCCGCGGCCGTCACCACGTGATCGACGATAAGCGAATCGAAGTCGTCGCCGCCCAGCGCGGTATCACCGCCGGTCGAGATCACTTCGAACACGCCCTGCGTCAACCGCAGAATGGAAATATCGAAAGTGCCGCCGCCCAGGTCATAAACGGCATACACGCCCTCGGCGGCATTATCCAGGCCGTAGGCGATCGCCGCGGCCGTCGGCTCGTTCAAGAGACGCAGCACGTTCAGGCCGGCCAGGCGCGCCGCATCGCGGGTGGCCTGGCGCTGGGCGTCATCGAAATAGGCCGGCACCGTGATGACGGCGCCCACCAGGTCGTCGCCCAGCACGTCCTCGGCGCGCTGGCGCAGCACCGCCAGGATCTGCGCCGACACTTCCACCGGGCTCAGGTCGCCCTGCGCGGTGCGGATGCGCACCATGCCTGGCGCATCCACGAATTCGTACGGCGCGCGCGTGGCGCGCGCCTCTTCCAGCGAGCGGCCCATGAAACGCTTGACCGACACTACCGTATTCAGCGGGTCCTCGGCCTGCTGCGCCAGGGGCTCGCGGCCCGTGGTGACCTTGCCGCCAGGGAAATAGCGCACCGCCGAGGGCAGCAGCACGTGGCCCTGCGCATCGGGCAGGACTTCGGCAACGCTGCTGCGCACCGCAGCAACCAGGGAATTGGTGGTGCCCAGATCGATGCCCACCGCCAGCTTGCGCTGGTGCGGCGCGGGCGATTCACCGGGCTCGGATATCTGCAATAAGGCCATGATTGTTTTTTCTACTCAGTAGGCGGCGAAGTCCGGGGCGCCCCGCGGCCGGGCCTTGCCCGGTCCCGTTGGCTAGGAATCGGGATGGGCGTGGGCCAGCTCTTGCGCCAGCTTCTCCACGAACATCCATTCCCGCACTTTCAGGCCCGCGGCGGCGTAGTCGCGCTGTTCGTCCAGCAGGCGCGTCAGTGCCGCGCGCATCTGCTGCCGGGCTTGCTCCAGCTCGGCCCGCAGCGCGGCCAGGACGCCGGCGTCGTCGCGCGCATCATCCATCATTTCGCGCCAGGTCATCTGCTGCATCAGGAAAGCCGTGTCCATCGACGTATTGCTCTCGGTCTGCAGATCCACGCCGGCCTGTTCGCACAGGTAGCGCGCCCGCAACAGCGGATCGCGCAACTGGCGATAGGCTTCATTGGCGCGCGCCGCCCACTGCATGGCCACGCGACGTTCCGCGGGGCTGGCGGTGGCAAAGCGGTCGGGATGCACCTGCGCAGCGACGGTGCGCCACGCCGATTCCAGCGCCTGGGCGTCCAGGTCGAAACGTGCCGGCAAGCCGAACAGGCTGAAGTGATCGTCTCCAGCCAAGACTTACACCGTGAACGACTCGCCGCAGCCGCAGGTCGCCTTCTCGTTGGGGTTGCGGAACTTGAAACCTTCGTTCAGGCCTTCGCGGGCGTAGTCCAGCTCGGTGCCGTCCAGGTAGGCCAGGCTCTTCGGATCGACGAACACCTTCACGCCAAAGCTCTCGAACACCTGGTCCTCGGGCGCCGCGTCGTCCACGTATTCCAGCTTGTAGGCCATGCCGGAACAACCCGTCGTCCTAACGCCGAGGCGCAAGCCGATCCCCTTTCCGCGCTTTTGCAAGTAGCGGCCGATGTGGGTGGCAGCCTGTTGGGTCAGGGTAACGGACATGTTCAGCTCGCAACAGCTTCGGCCGGAACCGAATGCTTTTCCTTGTAGTTCTGCACGGCGGCCTTGATCGCGTCTTCGGCCAGGATCGAGCAGTGCACCTTCACGGGCGGCAGGGCCAGTTCTTCGGCGATCTGCGTGTTACGGATGTTCATGGCTTCGTCCAGCGTCTTGCCCTTGACCCACTCGGTCACGAGCGAGCTGGAGGCAATGGCCGAGCCACAGCCATAGGTCTTGAAGCGCGCGTCCTCGATGACGCCGGCTTCGTTCACCTTGATCTGCAGCTTCATGACGTCGCCACAGGCCGGCGCGCCGACCATGCCGGTACCCACCGAGTCGTCCGACTTGTCGAACGAACCGACGTTGCGCGGGTTTTCGTAGTGATCCAGGACTTTGGTGCTGTAAGACATGTTAGTTCTCCACGTATTCTTTGGCGCGGGCGCTCAGTGCGCAGCCCATTGCACGGTATTCAGATCGATGCCTTCCTTGGCCATTTCCCACAGCGGCGACATATCGCGCAGCTTGCCGACACGGCTCTTGAGCAGTTCGATGGTGTAGTCGACTTCCTGCTCGGTGGTGAAGCGGCCCAGCGTGAAGCGGATCGAGCTGTGCGCCAGCTCGTCGTTGCGGCCCAGGGCGCGCAGCACGTAGGAAGGTTCCAGGCTGGCCGAGGTGCAGGCCGAACCGCTCGACACGGCCAGTTCCTTGATCGCCATGATCAGGGACTCGCCTTCGACGTAGTTGAAGCTGACGTTCAGGTTGTGCGGCACGCGCTGGTCCATGTCGCCGTTGAGGTAGACCTCTTCGATCTGCGACAGGCCGGCCCAGAGGCGGTCACGCAGCATGCGGATGCGCTCGTTCTCGGTGCCCATTTCCTCGCGAGCCAGGCGGAAGGCTTCGCCCATGCCGACGATCTGGTGCGTGGCCAGGGTGCCCGAGCGGAAACCGCGCTCGTGGCCACCGCCATGCATCTGCGCCTCGATGCGCACACGCGGCTTGCGGCGCACGTACAGCGCGCCGATGCCCTTGGGGCCGTAAGTCTTGTGGGCCGAGAACGACATCAGGTCGACCTTCAGCTTCTGCAGGTCGATCTCGACCTTGCCGGTGGCCTGCGCGGCGTCGACGTGGAAAATGATGCCCTTCTCGCGGCAGATCTCGCCCAGGGTTTCGATGTCCTGGATGACGCCGATTTCGTTGTTCACCATCATCACCGACACCAGCACGGTATCGGGGCGCAGCGCCGCCTTGAACACGTCCAGGTCGATCAGGCCGTTGTCCTTGACGTCCAGGTAGGTCACTTCGAAACCCTGGCGCTCCAGTTCACGACAGGTGTCGAGCACGGCCTTGTGTTCGGTCTTGATGGTGATGATGTGCTTGCCACGCTCGGCGTAGAAGTTGGCCGCGCCCTTGATCGCCAGGTTGTCCGACTCGGTGGCGCCGGAGGTCCAGACGATTTCACGCGGATCCGCGTTCACCAGCTTGGCGACTTCCTCGCGGGCGCGTTCGACGGCCTCCTCGGCTTCCCAGCCGAACGAGTGACTGCGCGATGCGGGATTGCCGAAGCTCTCGTACAGCCAGGGGATCATTTTTTCGACGACGCGGGGGTCGACGGGGGTCGTGGCCGAGTAATCCAGATAGATCGGACGAGTGGTCATTTCTACAACTCCTACTGCTTATACGGTGGCATTGGCCGCGACGGCGGTGGTCGGGGCATTGGCGGCGGTGTTGGCGCCCCCCACCCGGTTCACGCGCACCGCGCAGGCCTGCGCTTGATTGTTGGCTTCCTGCAATTGGCGCACGCGCTGCTGATCGACCAGATCCTGCAGCGACACCGAATCCAGGTAATCGACCATCTTGCGATTCAACGTGGCCCAGAGCTCATGCGTCATGCATTTGCCGGGCTTGCCGTCGTTGCCGCTCGTACAGTCCCGCTTGCCCCCGCAACTGGTGGCATCCAGCGGCTCGTCGACCGCGAAGATGATGTCGGCCACGGTAACGTTGCGCGCCAGGCGGGCGAGCGAGTAACCGCCGCCGGGGCCGCGCACGCTGTCCACGAGTTCGTGGCGGCGCAGTTTCCCGAACAGCTGTTCCAGATAGGAAAGCGAAATATTCTGACGCTGGCTGATGGCCGCAAGAGTGACCGGGCCGCTATGCTGCCGCATAGCCAGATCGATCATGGCAGTCACGGCGAAACGCCCTTTGGTAGTTAGCCGCATGGTGAATTCCCTGTGATTCGGCAATGGTCGCCAGCGAATCTGACGACCAATACCCGAGTAATTGGCTCAAGTATAGCAAATTCCCGAGTAATTTGGTATGGCTCCCGGCTAGAAAAAACCGCGCAATTGCGCGGTTGTTTTCACTGCCAATTCGCCCGGACCCCCAACCGGGGGCCCCGACGAGCCAGGAGACCTCAGGCCGCCTGGTACTGGGTAGCGCGCTTGCGGACCAGCTCGAGCACACCCTGACAGGCGTCTTCGAGATAGTCGAGCACCTTGCCGAAACCGTCTGCGCCACCATAGTACGGATCGGGCACGGTGGCCTCCTCGAACTCGTTGGCGAAGCGCATCAACAGCATCAGCTTGTGCTGATAAGCCTTGGGGCACTGTTGCTGCATGGCGGAAAGATTGTCCCAGTCCATGGCGAGGATCAGGTCGAAATCGCGGAAGTCTTCCGCGGTGACCTGACGGGCCTCACAGTGCGTGATCTCGTAGCCGCGCTTGCGCGCTGCGGCCTGCGCCCGGGCATCAGGCGCCTCGCCGATGTGAAACGCGTGCGTGCCGGCGGAGTCGATGCGAACCACATCGCCCAAACCCGCGTCGTTCACCAAATGGCGAAACACGCCCTCTGCGCTCGGCGAGCGGCAGATATTGCCCATGCAAACGAAAAGTACCTTGGTCATCATGAAAGTAAGTGTGCGGGAAAACCCGAGATAAGGCAAGCTTTTTTTGCGTTCAGGGCGTCCGTTTCGGGTCAATGCGTCCCCTTGAATATTTCCTATAAATCAATTAGTTGAAGTCTATATTTAACGTTAAGCCGAAGATATGGACGGGATCGGTTACGCAAATTTCAGGCCCGCTTTTGCAACACCTTTCTTCCATCAACTATTCAGCAATCAGTCAGCGAATAGACACATTCAGATACCGTACTCCGCTCATACGGCGCCCTCCAGCAACACCCGCTGCTTCAGCGCCGTCAAGGCATCGCGGGCCGCCGCGGCCTGCTCGAATTCGAGATTGCGGGCGTGGTCCATCATCAGCTTTTCCAGGCGCTTGATCTCGCGCGCCAGGGCCTTTTCGTCCTTCAGCAATTCCGCTGGCACCGCGGCTTCCAGCGCGTCGTGCTGCACCGGCGCGACGATACCGTCGATCAGCTCGCGCACCGCCTTCTGCACACCGCGCGCGGTAATGCCATGGTCGGCATTGAATTGCAGTTGCTTGGCGCGGCGCCGGCTGGTCTCTTCCATGGCGCGCTGCATCGAATCGGTGATGCGGTCGGCATACAGGATGGCATGACCGTTCAGGTTGCGCGCCGCCCGGCCGATAGTCTGGATCAGGCTGCGCTCGGAACGCAGGAAGCCTTCCTTGTCGGCATCCAGGATGGCCACCAGCGACACCTCCGGGATGTCCAGGCCTTCGCGCAACAGGTTAATGCCGACCAGCACGTCGAACGTGCCCAGGCGCAGGTCGCGGATGATTTCCACGCGTTCGACCGTGTCGATATCGGAATGCAGGTAGCGCACCCGCACGCCGTGCTCGGTCAGGAAGTCGGTCAGGTCCTCGGCCATGCGCTTGGTCAGGGTGGTGACCAGCACCCGCTCTCCCAGGCTGGTGCGCGCCTTGATCTGGCCCAGCAGGTCATCGACCTGGCTGCGCGCCGGCAGCACCTCGACGATCGGGTCGACCAGGCCAGTGGGCCGCACCACCTGCTCGACCACATTGTCGGCGTGCTCCTTTTCGTAAGCCGCGGGCGTGGCCGACACGAACACGCATTGGCGCATGCGGGCCTCGAATTCCTCGAGCTTGAGCGGGCGGTTGTCCAGCGCCGACGGCAGGCGGAAACCATACTGCACCAGCGTTTCCTTGCGCGAGCGGTCGCCGCGGTACATCGCGCTGAGTTGGCCGATGGTGACGTGGCTTTCGTCGATGAACATCAGCGCGTCGGCCGGCAGGTAATCGATCAGCGTCGGCGGCGGTTCGCCCGGCGCGGCGCCCGACAGATGGCGGGAGTAGTTTTCGATGCCTTTGCAAAAGCCCAGTTCCTGAAGCATCTCGAGATCGAAGCGGGTGCGCTGTTCCAGGCGCTGGGCCTCGACCAGGTGGCCGTCGTCGACGAAGCGCTGGGTGCGCTCGCGCAGTTCTTCCTTGATGGTCTCGATGGCGCGCAGCACAGTGTCGCGCGGCGTCACGTAGTGCGAACCGGGATAGACCGTGAAGCGCGGCAGCTTCTGGCGGATGCGGCCGGTCAGCGGATCGAACAGTTCGAGGCTTTCGATCTCGTCGTCGAACAGCGTCAGGCGCAGCGCCAGTTCGGCGCTTTCGGCCGGGAAAATGTCGATGGTCTCGCCGCGCACACGGAACACGCCGCGGGTGAATTCAGCGTCGTTGCGGGTGTACTGCATGGCCACCAGGCGCGCCAGGATCTCGCGCCGCGAGATCTGGTCGCCGGCGCGCAGGATCAACACCATCGCATGGTAGTCGCCGGGGTTGCCGATACCGTAGATGCAGGACACCGTGCCGACGATGATGGTGTCGCGGCGTTCCAGCAGGCTCTTGGTGGCCGACAAGCGCATCTGCTCGATGTGCTCGTTGATCGACGAGTCCTTCTCGATGAACAGGTCGCGCGTCGGCACGTAGGCCTCGGGCTGGTAGTAGTCGTAGTACGAGACGAAGTACTCCACCGCGTTCTTGGGGAAGAACTCGCGCATCTCCGCGTACAACTGCGCCGCCAGCGTCTTGTTGGGCGCCAGCACCAGCGCCGGCCGCCCGAGCTGGGCGATGACGTTGGCCATGGTGTAGGTCTTGCCCGAGCCGGTCACGCCCAGCAGGGTCTGGTACATCAGGCCGTCCTGCACACCCTGGATCAGCCCCTCTATGGCGCCAGGCTGGTCGCCGGCGGGCGGATAAGGTTGGTACAAGTGGAACGGGCTGCCCGGGAAATCGACGTACCCGGGGCTGGCGCCAGGGGACGCCACGGCGCCCTCGGGGGCCGCGCCGGCCGCGCCGTCGGTTGCCCCGTCGGTTGCCCCGTCGGTTGCCGCGCCAGCGACCGCGCCAACGGCTGCGGCACCCACCGCGCTCGGGTCTATTGGGCTCTTAGGCATGCTAGACTGTTCCCAGGGTAAACCCCCCATTATCCACAGCACTTCCCACTGCGTCCACTCACCCTCAGCAGAGTCCCATGAGCACCCTTTTCGATTCCGTCGAACTCGCGCCGCGCGACCCCATTCTTGGCCTGAACGAACAATACAACGCGGACACCCGCCCCGGTAAAGTCAATCTGGGCGTGGGCGTGTACTACGACGACCAGGGCCGCATTCCGCTGCTGGGTGCCGTGCGCAAAGCCGAACTCGCCCGCGTCGAGGCAGCCGCCGCACGCGGCTACCTGCCGATCGAAGGCATCGCCGGCTACAACCAGGGCGCGCAAGCCCTGCTGCTCGGCAAGGAATCCCCGCTGGCGGCCGCTGGCCGTGTCCTGACCGCCCAGGCCCTGGGCGGCACCGGCGCCCTCAAGATCGGCGCCGACTTCCTGCGCCAGTTGCTGCCGGCCTCCAAGGTTCTGATCAGCGACCCCAGTTGGGAAAACCACCGCGCGCTGTTCGAACGCGCCGGTTTCGAAGTCGGCACCTATGCCTACTACGACGCCGCCACCCGCGGCCTGAATTTCGACGGCATGCTGGCCGCCCTGAAGGCCGCCCCGGCCCAGACCATCGTCGTGCTGCACGCCTGCTGCCACAACCCCACCGGCGTCGACCCCACCTTCGCCCAATGGGAGCAGATCGCCGCGGTCGTCAAGGAAAACAAGCTGGTGCCGTTCCTGGACATCGCCTACCAGGGCTTCGGCGAAGGCCTGCAGGAA
Organism: Achromobacter sp. 46006; assembly: GCF_059761975.1. NCBI lineage: Bacteria > Pseudomonadati > Pseudomonadota > Betaproteobacteria > Burkholderiales > Alcaligenaceae > Achromobacter > Achromobacter sp. 46006. Next base: position 184,249 of record NZ_JCBANN010000001.1, on the reverse strand, counting down.
GACGCCGCGGTGGTGCGCCTGTTCGCCGACCTCGACCTGACCATGTTCATCAGCTCGTCGTTCTCGAAGTCGTTTTCGCTGTATGGCGAACGCGTCGGCGCCCTGACCGTCGTGGCCGGCAGCAAGGACGAAGCCACCCGCGTGCTGAGCCAGCTCAAGCGCGTCATCCGCACCAACTACTCCAACCCGCCCACCCACGGCGGCACGATCGTCTCCACGGTGCTGAACTCGCCCGAACTGTTCGCCATGTGGGAAGAGGAACTCGGCGCCATGCGCGACCGCATCCGCCTGATGCGCAAGCAGTTGGTCGAGAAAATCAAAGAGCATGGCGGCAAGCAGGACTTCAGCTTCGTGCTGCAGCAGCGCGGCATGTTCTCGTACTCGGGCCTGACCTCGGCCCAGGTCGACCGCCTGCGTGAAGAGCACGGCGTCTACGCCGTCTCCAGCGGCCGCATCTGCGTCGCCGCGCTCAACAGCGGCAACATCGACCAGGTGGCCAAGGGCATCGCCGCGGTGCTGTAACCCCCCCCGGCATTGCCTCCCAACGGGACCTTCGGGTCCCGTTTTCATTGCCTGTCACAAAGGCGTGCCCGATCAGCGCTTGCATTTTTACGTTATGTCCCCCAGAATGCCGCTGTATATATGTACAGTCCGCTCCCAACCGGATCATCGCCATGGCCAGCAAACTCACCGATCGTCAACAGCAAATCCTGGACCTCATCCGGCAGACCGTCGCGCGCACGGGCTTTCCACCGACCCGCGCCGAGATCGCCCAGGCCCTGGGGTTCCGCTCGCCCAACGCGGCCGAAGACCATCTGAAGGCCCTGGCCCGCAAGGGCGCCATCGAACTCACCGCCGGCGCCTCGCGCGGCATCCGCCTGAAAGACAACTCGCCGGCGCCGTCCCAGGCGCCCCTGCCCCTGCCCGGCCTGGCGCAACTGCTGCTGCCGCTGGTGGGCCGCGTGGCCGCTGGCAGCCCGATCCTGGCGGCCGAGCACGTCGAGCGCGAGATCGGCGTGGATCCCAGCCTGTTCGCGCAGGCGCCCGACTATCTGCTCAAGGTGCGCGGCATGAGCATGCGCGATGCCGGCATCCTCGAAGGCGACCTGCTGGCCATCAAGAAGGCATCCGAGGCCCGCAACGGCCAGATCGTGGTGGCCCGCCTGGGCGACGACGTCACCGTCAAGCGCCTGCAGCGCCAGAACGGCCGCATCGAGCTGCTGCCCGAGAACCCAGACTTCAACGTCATCGTGGTCGAAGCCGACCAGGAATTCGCGCTGGAAGGCATCGCGGTCGGCCTGATCCGCCCGCACGCGCTGCACTGATCCGCCGCTTCCCCACTGGGCGCGCGCCCCTCGGCGGCCGCGCCAAAAAGAAACCCCGCGCAAGCGGGGTTTCTTTTATTGGGCATCCTTTGCGGGATGCCCCGGGGCCATGGTCAGTGCTTGAGCACGGGATCCGTCGAACCCGGCTCGGCCGGCTTGGCAACCAGCGGCTCCTTGACCGCTTCGTCTTCAGCCAGCGGCTCCGGCATACGTTCAAGAGCCAGTTCCAGCACCTTGTCGATCCAGCGCACCGGCACGATCTCGAGATGGTTCTTGACGTTGTCCGGGATCTCCGCCAAATCCTTGACGTTTTCTTCCGGGATCAAGACCGTCTTGATGCCACCGCGATGGGCGGCCAGCAGCTTTTCCTTCAGGCCGCCGATCGGCAGAACTTCGCCACGCAGCGTGATCTCGCCGGTCATGGCGACGTCGGCGCGCACGGGGATGCGCGACAAGGCCGAAACCATGGCCGTGGTGATCGCGATACCGGCGGACGGACCGTCCTTGGGCGTCGCGCCTTCCGGCACGTGCACGTGCATGTCGTGCTTCTCGAACACGCTGTCAGCGAAGCCCAGGCGACGCGCCCGCGAGCGCACCACCGTGCGGGCCGCCTCGACCGATTCCTTCATCACATCGCCCAGCGAACCGGTGCGTTGGATCACGCCCTTGCCAGGCATGTCCGCCACTTCGATCGTGAGCAGGTCGCCACCGACTTCCGTCCAGGCCAGGCCGGTCACCTGACCGATCTGGTTTTCCTTTTCGGCCATGCCGAAGGTGTACCGGCGCACGCCGAGGTAATCGCTGAGGTTGTCGCCCGTGACGTTGACCGGCTTGAGCTCGAAGGGCTTGCCTTCGGCCTTGGCGCGATCGCTCTGGGTCAGCAACTGCTTGATCACCTTGCGGCAGATCTTGCCCACTTCGCGTTCGAGCGCGCGCACACCGGCTTCGCGGGTGTAGTAGCGCACGATGTCGCGCAGCGCGCTGTCATCGACGGTCAGTTCGGTATCCTTGACGCCGTTGTTCTTCATCAGCTTGGGCAGCAGATGGTCGCGGGCGATGTGGATCTTTTCTTCCTCCGTGTAGCCCGACAGGCGGATCACTTCCATCCGGTCCAGCAGGGCCGGCGGAATGTTCAGCGTGTTGCTGGTGGCCACGAACATGACGTCCGACAGGTCGAAGTCGACTTCGATGTAGTGGTCCTGGAACGTGTGGTTCTGTTCCGGGTCCAGCACTTCGAGCAGCGCCGACGAGGGATCGCCGCGGAAATCCATGCCCAGCTTGTCGATTTCGTCGAGCAGGAACAGGGGATTGCGCACGCCGACCTTCGACATGTTCTGGACGATCTTGCCGGGCATCGAGCCGATGTACGTGCGACGGTGGCCACGGATCTCGGCTTCGTCGCGCACGCCGCCCAGGGCCATGCGCACGAACTTGCGGTTCGTGGCCTTGGCGATGGACTGGCCCAGCGAGGTCTTGCCGACCCCGGGAGGACCGACCAGGCACAGAATCGGCGCCTTGACCTTGTCGACGCGCTGCTGCACGGCGAGATATTCGAGGATGCGTTCCTTCACCTTCTCCAGGCCGTAGTGGTCGTTGTCGAGCACCGTCTCGGCGTTGGAGATGGAGTTGTTGATCTTGCTCTTCTTCCTCCAGGGGAGGTTGATGAGCGTATCGATGTAGTTGCGCACCACGGTCGCCTCGGCCGACATGGGCGACATGAGCTTGAGCTTCTTGAGCTCGGCATCGGCCTTCTTGCGCGCCTCCTTGGGCATGTGCGCGGCGATGATCTTCTTTTCGAGTTCCTCGATGTCGGCGCCCTCTTCGCCTTCGCCCAACTCCTTCTGAATGGCCTTGACCTGCTCATTCAGGTAGTAGTCGCGCTGGCTCTTTTCCATCTGCTTCTTCACGCGGCCGCGGATCCGCTTCTCGACCTGGAGGATGTCGATTTCGGTTTCCAGCTGCGTGAGCAGACCTTCGAGGCGCTCGGAGGTGCCGACGATCTCGAGCATCTTCTGCTTTTGCTCGAGTTTCAGCGGAAGATGCGCGGCGATCGTATCGGCCAGGCGGCCGGCGTCATCGATGCCGGCGAGCGAGGTCAGGATCTCCGGAGGGATCTTCTTGTTGAGTTTTACGTATTGCTCGAACTGGGCGACGATCGCGCGGCGCAGGGCCTCGGTCTCGGAGCCCTGGACGGCGTCCGGCTCGATCGGGGTGACCTGGCAGGTGAAGTGCGAATCGGCGTCCTCGATGCTGTTGATGCGGGCGCGCTGGGTGCCTTCGACCAGCACCTTGACGGTGCCGTCGGGCAGCTTGAGCATCTGCAGGATGCCGGCGACGCAGCCGATCTCGTAGACGTCTTCAGGGGTGGGATCATCCTTGCCGGCGGATTTTTGGGCCACCAGCATGATGCTCTTGCCCGCTTCCATCGCAACCTCGAGCGCGCGGATAGAGCGCGGACGGCCGACGAACAGCGGGATGACCATGTGCGGGAACACCACGACGTCGCGCAGTGGCAGCAGGGGAAGGTCGATCGGGTCGGAAGGCAGGGTCTGGCTGGCAGACATAGGAGGTTCCTCGGTATGACTCGGCGTATCGGGGACAGGATGAACGGGTATACCCGGACAGCCCCGTCGGTTACGTCTGTTATGGGAACAATAGCCGAAAATTCAAGGTCCCGGCGGCCAGATAAACAAAACCGCAAAAAAAACGGCGGCCGGGTTCCCGTTTTATTGGACACGCCCTGACAGTGTGCGTTCAATCAGCGCCCGGAGACAAAAAAACCCGTTACGGAAACGGGTTTTTTTGAAATATCCCTCAGGCCGCGGCATCGCGGACTTCCCCGCGCTCGGGCTTTTCGGCCGTCCCTTCCTCGTCGGCGTAGATCAGCAAGGGCTTGCCATCGCCTTCGATCGCGCCTTCGTCGAGCACCACGCGCTTGACGTTGCCTTGCGAAGGCAGGTCATACATGGTGTCGAGCAAGGCCTGTTCGATGATGGAACGCAGCCCGCGGGCGCCGGTCTTGCGGCGCAGCGCCTTGCGGGCGATGGCCTTGAGCGCGGCGGGACGCACATCCAGTTCGGCGCCTTCCATGGCGAACAGCTTCTGGAATTGCTTGAGCAGGGCGTTCTTGGGCTCGGTGAGGATCTGCACCAGGGCGGCCTCGTCGAGCTCGTCCAGCGTGGCGACCACCGGCAGGCGGCCGACCAGTTCGGGAATCAGGCCGAACTTGATAAGGTCTTCGGGCTCGACTTCGGAGAACAGCTCGCCCACACCGCGCTCGGACTTGGCGCGCACGGAGGCGGAGAAGCCGATGCCGGACTTTTCGGTGCGGTCGCGGATGACCTTTTCCAGCCCATCGAAAGCGCCGCCCACGATGAACAGGATGTTGGTCGTGTCGACCTGGACGAAATCCTGGTTGGGGTGCTTGCGCCCGCCTTGCGGCGGCACCGAGGCGACCGTGCCTTCGATCAGCTTGAGCAGCGCCTGCTGAACGCCTTCGCCCGACACGTCGCGAGTGATGGACGGGTTGTCGGACTTGCGGGAAATCTTGTCGATCTCGTCGATGTAGATGATGGCGCGCTGCGCTTTCTCGACTTCGTAGTTGCAGTTCTGCAGCAACTTCTGAATGATGTTCTCGACGTCTTCACCGACGTAACCGGCTTCGGTCAGCGTGGTGGCGTCGGCCATGACGAACGGCACATTCAGCATGCGCGCGAGCGTCTGCGCCAGCAACGTCTTGCCCGACCCGGTGGGGCCGATCAGCATGATGTTGCTCTTGGACAACTCGACTTCGTCGCCCTTGATCTCGCCGTGGCGGATGCGCTTGTAGTGGTTGTAGACAGCCACCGCCAGCATGCGCTTGGGCGAGGTCTGCCCGATCACGTACTGGTCGAGGAACGTCTTGATTTCAGCCGGAGTGGGCAGTTCGGAACGAATCGCCGCGCGCGCGGTCGCCTGCGCTTCCTCGCGGATGATGTCGTTGCACAGGTCGATGCATTCATCGCAGATGAATACCGACGGACCCGCGATCAGCTTGCGGACTTCGTGCTGGCTTTTATTGCAAAACGAGCAATGCAGCACTTTTGCGTCTGCCGATCCCTTTTTATCAGGCATATGTAGTCGTATCTCAGGTAAAGAAGCGCCGGACCGGGTAAAGGACCCGGCGCCTGCGCTTACTCAAACAAGGCGGCAGCCGGTGGGACGCAAGCCGGAAGTCAGCCTTCCGAGCGGGACGTCATCACCTTGTCCACCAGTCCATACGATACCGCATCTTCGGCGGACATGAAGTTGTCACGTTCCGTGTCCAGGGCGATGCGGTCGATCGACTGGCCGGTGTTGTCGGCCAGAATGCGATTGAGACGCTCGCGCAGGTCCAGGATTTCGCGCGCCTGGATCTGGATGTCGGAGGCCTGGCCCTGGGCGCCGCCCGAGGGCTGGTGGATCATGATGCGCGAGTTGGGCAGGGAAAAGCGCTTGCCCTTCTTGCCAGCCGCCAGCAGGAAGGCGCCCATGCTGGCCGCCAGGCCGGTGCACAGGGTCGACACGTCCGGCTTGACGAACTGCATGGTGTCGTAGATGGCCATGCCCGCGTACACCGACCCGCCGGGCGAGTTGATGTACAGGGAAATGTCCTTGTCAGGATTCTCCGATTCCAGGAACAGCAACTGCGCCACGACCAGGTTGGCCGTGGCGTCGTTGACCGGGCCCACCAGGAAGATGAGCCGCTCGCGGAGCAGGCGCGAATAGATGTCGTAGGCGCGTTCGCCGCGCCCCGACTGCTCGATCACCATGGGAATGTAGCCCAGGCCGGTGGGGGTCACCGACGACCCGCCATTCATTGCCGCATAGAAATCGGTGAATCTCTGCATAGTGTTACGCCATCCCCATCAACTGATCGAAAGGCACCTTTTCGTCGGTGACCTTGGCCTTTTCCAGAACATGCGCGACGACGTTGTCTTCGAGCACGATAGCCTCGATTTCAGCACGACGCTGGCGGTCGGCCAGGTAATAGCTGACAACCTGGGCGGGTTGTTCGTAGTTTTCCGCGAATTCCTCGATGCGGGCGCGGACCTGTTCCGGCTTGGCCTGCAGCTGGGCTTGCTTGACCAGTTCGGACACCAGCAGGCCCAGGCGCACGCGGCGCTCGGATTCGGTCGAGAAGGCTTCGGCCGGGATCGGCACCGACTCGGCGTTCGGCACGCCACGCTGCTTGAGCTCTTCGCGGGCGGCGGCGATGCGGCTTTGCACGTCGTTGTCGACCAGCGCCTTCGGCACGTCGAACTTGCCGGCTTCGACCAGGGCGTCCATCACGCTGGCCTTGGTGCGGCCTTGCGAGCGCACCTTGACTTCGCGTTCGATGTTGCTGCGGATGTCGGCCTTGAGCTTTTCGACATCGCCTTCGGCCTGGCCGAGCGACTTGGCGAATTCGGCGTTCAGTTCGGGCAGGACGCCTTCGGCCACTTCCTTGACGGTGATGGTGAATTCGGCGGTCTTGCCGGCGACTTCCTTGCCTTGGTAGTCATCGGGGAACTTGAGCGGGAAGACCTTGCTTTCGCCAGCCTTCAGGCCGCGGGCGGCTTCTTCGAATTCCGGCAGCATGCGGCCTTGGCCGAGCACGAACGGGAAGTCTTCGGCCTTGCCGCCGTCGAACGGCACGCCGTCGATGGTGCCGGCGAAGTCCAGCGTGACGCGGTCGCCGTCCTGCGAGGCACGGCCTTCGCGGGCTTCGAACGTGGCGCGCTGCTTGCGCAGGACGTCCAGGGTCTGCTGCACTTCGGCGTCGGTGACGGCGGTCTCAAAGCGGGTCACGGCCAGGGCCGACAGATCCGGCACGGCGACTTCGGGGTAGACCTCGAACGTGGCGGTGAAGGCCAGCGTGTCATCGCTGACGCCTTCGGTCTTGGGTTCCAGGTTCGGGGCGCCAGCGACGCGCAGCTTGGCGCCGTCGACGGCTTGTTCGAACGCACGGCCGACCTGGCTGTTGATCACGTCGTAGCGGATGCCGGGGCCATGGCTGCGCTCGAGCATGGCGAGCGGCGCCTTGCCGGGACGGAAGCCGGGAACCTTGGCGGTGCGGGCCACGCGCTTCAACTGCGCCTGGACTTCCTTTTCGACGTCGGCCACAGAGACGGCCAGATCAACACGGCGCTCGAGGCCGGAGAGGGTTTCAACCACAGGCTGCATTAAAAGACCTATTTTCCGAGAGATATGAGATGACGGGCGGATAAACGCGGCATTTTACCGGAAACTTCCGGACCCCTGACGCAAAGAGGCGCGAGCACCCGGATAAGCCCGGATGCTCGCGCCCCGATTTCCCACCCGAAACGGGCGGCAAATGCCCGCCAAGACGCCTTATTTGGCCTTGGCGATGCGGTCTTCGATATGCTGCGCGCGCTTGGCCGAGGACGGGTGCGAGCTCATCATATCGCTCTTGCCCCCGTCCAGCGCGGCCAGCTTCTGGAACGCCGTCACCAGGCCGCGGGTGTTCAGCTTCTTGGCATGCAATTGGTCGAAGGAGTAGTCGTCAGCGGCGCTTTCCTGCGACTGCGAGAACTGGGCGTTGATGAACTTCTCGGTCAGGTCGCCCAGTTGCGACGAATTCAGGGCGGCGACCGTGGCGCCGCCGGCGGCGCCGGCGGCATCGCGCGCGGCCGAGACCGTATAAGCGGTCTGCATGGCCTTCTTGCTGTGGCCCAACGCCACGTGGCCGATTTCGTGGCCCACCACGCCCAGCACTTCGTCGTCGGTCATCATGTCCATCAGGCCGCTGTAGACGCGGATGCAGCCGTTGGCCATGGCCCAGGCGTTGACGTCCTTGGTGATGTAGACCTTGTAGTTCGCCTTCTGGCCGTTGACGGTGCCGCCCAGTTGCTTGGCGATCTTCTGCAGGCGAACGTCGTACTTGCTGCCCGGGGCGGCGATCTTTTCCTGGGAATCGCTCTGCGCGCAAGCCTTGTCGGACAAAGTCTTGATCTCGGCATCGCTCAGCGTGGCGGCCTGCACCACCTTGCTGCCGGCGCCCACCAGACCCCCGATGTCGAGGGCATGCGACGCGGAATAAGGGGCGAGCGCGACGGCCAGCGCGGCAACGGTGTAGCGGATCTTCATGAAAAAACTCCTCTTGACTGACTCTTTACGAGTGAGGCGGCAATTCTATATACGCCAAAAGCATTCAAACCGTTTCGCCACAGAGTTTCGCAAATGCGAATTTCACTTACACAAAAGGCATGCGAATGACTTCTTACCGTGGTAAGTACCTGTGGCGCGCCTGGTTTTGTCATCAAAAACGCAACGCGGCGCAGTCCTGGATTGATAGAATTGCCGCCGCAGTTTTTTCGGCATATTTCCATAACGGCTCGCACCCACATCATGACCCCCCACACCCCTACCCGCCTCGGGCTTCTGCCCAGCCTGATCTTCAGTTCGCGCTGGCTGCAATTGCCGCTCTATCTGGGACTGATCATCGCCCAGGGCGTCTACGTAATGCTGTTCCTGAAGGAACTCTGGCATCTGCTGACCCACGCCACCAGCTTCGGCGAAATGGAAATCATGCTGCTGGTGCTGGGGCTGATCGATGTGGTGATGATCTCGAACCTGCTGGTGATGGTGATCGTGGGCGGCTACGAGACTTTTGTGTCGCGCCTGCGCCTGCAGGGCCATCCCGACCAGCCCGAGTGGCTCAGCCACGTCAATGCCAGCGTGCTCAAGGTCAAGCTGGCGATGGCCATCATCGGCATTTCCTCCATCCACCTGCTGCGTACCTTCATTGAGGCGGGCACGCTGGGCACGCCGGCCGCCCGCTTTTCCGAGGCGGGCGTCATGTGGCAGACCATCATCCACGGCCTGTTCATCCTGTCGGCGCTGGGCATCGCGCTGGTCGACAAGCTCGCGACACCGCCGCATCCGCGGCACTGAAGCCGCCCCGCGCGCAAAGAAAAAGCCCCGCACAAGCATGCGGGGCTTTTCTTTGTGGCGCGCCGCCAGGCGGTGCGCCACGGATCTGCACAGTCAGGAAGCGACCTTGATGTTCTTGGCGCTGGGTCCCTTGGGACCGGTGCCGACCTCGAACGTGACGCGTTGGTTTTCCTGCAGCGACTTGTAGCCTTCGCTGCGGATTTCCGAATAATGGGCGAACAGATCCTTGCTGCCGTCGTCGGGCATGATGAAGCCATACCCTTTTTCGGCGTTGAACCACTTGACGATGCCGGTTGCCATGGAATTTCCTCGAACCTAAAGAAGCGATTTCTCGCGGGGCGCCAGATCATCAAGGGATGGGAGAGGAAGCCACTGCAGTACCACTGACCGCGACAAGTTGAACGCAGACCGCGTCGCTTGAGAATCTCGCTGATCCAGTGTATTGGCGAACCGAGAAAAACGTCAAATACATGGCCATCGCGCGCGCTACGCCGCGCGCCACCCCGGGGCGGCTTGCACCTGGCCACGCGCCGATACAGGCGGATACGCTCGCCTCGCGGCCGCCCTCAGCCGGCGAAACCACCGGCGTCGAGAAACTCCTGCTCGGGTCGCGAGGTCTGCCGTCCCAACGCGGCGTTGCGGTGCGGGAAGCGGCCGAAGCGCTTGATGACATCGCGATGCAGCACCGCCCAGCGCATCGCCTCGGCGCCCAGCGGCTCCATCAGGGCCACCGCTCGGTTCTGCGCTGCCAGGGTCTCGGCATGCTCGAAAGGCAGGTAGAAAAACTGGCGCAGCGCCGGATCGACCGCCAGATCGTGGCCGGCGGCGATGGCGCGCTCGGCGAAGACCAGGGCCAGCGGATCGGTGGCGAACATGTGGGCGGTGCCGCGGAAAGCGTTGCGGGGATACTGGTCCAGCAGGATCAGCAGCGCCAGGGCGCCCTCCGGCATGTCCTGCCAGGCATCGAGCTGGCGCGCGGCGGCGGCCATGTGGGCTTGCCCGCAATACTGGCGAAAGCGTTCGTCGAAGACGTCGTCCTTGGCGAACCACTGTTGTGGCCCGGCATCGCGCCAGAACGCCACGATATCCTGCGGCGGCGGGAAAACAGGGGCGGGACCGGTATGGGTCATGGAAATCGTCCTTTGTCGGTTGCAAGAGCCGCGCCGGCCGGAAAAGGTGGCGGGAAACCTGCGGCAAGGATACCCTGCGCCCCGGGGCCGCCGGGCAAAGGCCGGAAACGACAAGGCTCCCAGCAGGGAGCCTTGGATGCAAAAAAGCCCCCGAAGGGGCTTTTCCGAAAACGCAGGACCTTACAGGACCTGGATCTTCGTGGCTTGCGGGCCCTTGGGGCCATTGGCCGTCACAAAGCTGACGCGCTGGTTCTCTTCCAGAGACTTGAAGCCCGAGCCCTGAATTTCGGAGAAGTGAGCGAACAGATCCTTACCACCCGCTTCCGGGGTGATGAAGCCATAGCCTTTTTCCGAGTTGAACCACTTAACGACGCCGGTTTCCATACTGTATTTCCTAGAGATAATGGGCAAATGCCCGGAGGTCACGAATCAATCAAGGAGGGGACAGTAGAACAATAACACTGAGCCGGAAAAGGCACGGCACTGATCGAAAATCGCAACGCTTGTGATCGTGTGCCGACACTATGGTTATGTTCCCCTCACAAGTCAACATAATCCTAAAAAATACGTGCCAATAATGCAACAAAGAGAAACTGCGGACAGAATTTACACGTTTTCATAGGCAAAAAGAAGGCCTGCATAGGTGTAAACACCCACGCATCATAAAAAAAACAATCAAGGCTTATTTAAATGCCCTGCCGCCAAACGCGCATTGAACCCATACGCCGTTTGGGCGAGCACTTTGGTTTGCCGCCGGGCTTACTCGTCGATAGGTAAACCCAACAGATCGAGCGCCGCGCCAAAAGCATCGGGACCCGAGCAAAGGAAAACCGCCACGTCGCCGGGATTGATATTTTCCAGGACCTGGTCGATTTGGTCTTGCGCATTATCAACATTGTCGACACTGGCGGCGTGTATGTCCGCTCCGCCTTCGACTTTTTCGGGGGGCACGATGTCGGCGATCGCATCGAGATCGGTTACGCCCATCACGACATAGGCGCTGATGCTCTCGCCATCCAGCGTTGTGTGCAGCTCAACGCCGCCCGCCACGTCGGCAACATGCCGACTCAGTATTTCCATGATCACTCTTCCTAGACTTGCGGGCCAGGCCCGCCGGGCAAGGCACCGCTCGGGTGCGCGTACGCCCAGGCGCGACTATAACAGCCTTATGCTAAGACTTCCTGACAGCCGGTCCGAGTGACGGACGGGCCGCGCCCGAAGTGGCGGCAACGCTGCGGCTGCGCACGCCAGCCGCGGCCAGGGCCGCCAGCAACGGCTTCTGGGCGTCCAGGAAAGCGGCTTTCTCTTCGCCGGTCAACTTGCACACGAACATCTGGGCCAGCAACTGGGTACGGCGGGCCTTGCGATTGTCGGCTTCCTGGGCGAGCCAGGCGGCGACCCAGTCCGCGGCAGCCTGCGCGTCGCCCTGCTGCTTGACATGACCCAGCAGGTCGAACACGGTGACGCCGGTAATGGCGTCATCCTCCGCGCGGGTCAGGAAGAGCTTGGCGGCCTGGCCGGTATAGCCGGGGACCAGGGCGAGGCAATCGCGCTCGGCGGGTTTCTTCATCGGTACTGCCTGTTTCGGTTGTCGGTAATCCCGCACTGTAACCCGGGGCCGCCGGCTGTCGCTTGGCCGCCATCGAACTCTGCTATCGTCGGCCTGTTTCCCTCCAACCTTATACGGCGGACATCATGCAACGCGATTTCGATCTGGTCGTCACCATCCTGGGAGCCCTGCGCGACGCGCCCGGCCCCAATCTGAGCACCCATGACATCAAGGAAGCGGCCCTGGCCCACGAACAGGGCCTGCAACTGGTCGCCCACCACCTCGACCTGCTGGCCGACGCCGGCCTGGTCAAGCAGGTCAGCGAAACGGCCGCGACCGCCGGCGATACGCGCTGGCGCATCACCTGGAAGGGCTACGATGCCCTGGAGCAGGACGAAGAAGACGACGAGGACTTCGACGCCGAGGAATAAGGCGCCCTGCTCCTTCGGACGTAGCCGGCGCGCCGCCCGCCTGCCGGCCCCGCGCCTCGGGCGCGACCGGCACGCTCAGTGGCGCCGCAGGATGCGGCGCGTCAGCAACGCGGCGGCCGCGCCGATCACCAGGCTGAACATGAACGCGGCGATGGCCAGCATCGCCGCCTGGTCGCCAAAGCCGGCCGAGCGCGACAGCACCACCGCCGCGGCGCAGATCGCCGCCGCCAACACCGCCACGCCGGCCAGCACGCGGCCTGGCGTGGGCAAACGGCCGCAGAGCGAGCCGCCCACCAATGCCGCCGCCACCATCGCGGCCATGGACCAGAACAGGTATTCGTACTGCATTGCGAACGGACTCCCCTTGAGGGTTGAGGCGCCCGCATTATAGGGCGGCGCCTCGCCCTCAGGCGCATGGCCCCGTCAGGCTGGCGGCGCGACCGCGATGGCGCTGATTTCAACCAGCGCGCCGTAATGCAGCTCCCGTGTCGGCACGACGGCGCGAGCCGGACGATGATCGCCAAAACTGCGCTCGTAGACGCTGTTGACCTCATTCCACAGGCCAACATCGGGAATGTAGACGGTAACGTTGGCCACCGAGGTCATGGACGCGCCCGCCGCCTCCAGGATGGCCGCCAGGCTGCGCAAGGCGGCTTCGGTCTGCGCGGCAACGCCTTGCGCCAATTGCGGACGCTCGCCCGGTCTAGCGGGCGGCAGGAAGCCGAGCTGCCCGGAGACGAAAATGAAACCGTTGGCGCGCACCGCCTGGGAATAATGGCCCGCGGGCGGCGTGGCATGGGGGGTGTATAGGGTCTCCATATAGGCTCCTGTTGCGCGAAGCGCGGACTTACCAGCCACGAAAGCGTTCCCACCGCGCCACCACCTCGCGTTCCCCGCCGCGTACGACCGCGTAGGCATCGTGCTGGGCGCAGGTGGCGCAGGCATGGTTTGGCATGATCCGCAGCCTGGCGCCCAGCGGCAAGTCGGGCAACGCGGCGGCGCTGCCGGCGCGCAGCTTGACGATGCCCTGCTCCTGGTTGGTCTCGGCCAGCAGCAGGTCCGGGTAGACCTTGCCGTCGGCATCGCACACCAGCCCGTACAACTGGTCCACCGGCTGTTTCGCGGTGCCACGGTCGCGCGACATGGCCATCCAGCCGGCATCCACCAGGATCCAGCCTTTCTCGGGCTGGTGGCCGATCACTGTGGTCAGGACGGTGGCGGCGATATCGTCGACGCCACACACGCCGAGCCCGGCCATGACCAGGTCGAAGAAAACGTAGACCCCGGCGCGCACTTCCGTCACACCCGCCAGATTGCGGGCGAAGTGGGCGGTCGGCGTCGAGCCCACGCTCACGACCGGACACGGCAGGCCGGCGGCGCGGATCGCCTCGGCGCAACCCACCGCGGCGGCGCGCTCTTGTTCGGCCATGTCGGAGATTGCCGCCACGCTGCGGCAGCCATAGGATTCCCCGGCGTGGGTCATGACGCCACGCAGGCTGCCAGCCGCCGCCAGCACGCGGGCAATCGCCAGCAACTGGCCGGTATGCCCGGGCTGCACGCCCGCGCGATGGCCGTCGCAATCGATTTCGATCAGCGCCGGAATGGCGGCGCCCTCTTGCGCGGCGCGCGCGGCCAGGGCGCGCGCGGCGTCGACGCTGTCGACCACCACCGTCAGGTCGACGCCCTGGCGGCGCAGCGCCAGGACGCGATCGAGCTTGGCCGGGGCCACACCCACCGCGTACAACAGGTCGGTGACGCCGGCGGCGGCGAACTGCTCGGCCTCCTGCAGCGTCGAGACCGCCGCGGGCCCCTCTGGACGCGCCATGACGCGGCGCGCGACCTCGATCGACTTGGGCGTTTTAAGGTGCGGGCGCAACTGCACGCCATGGCCGGCCATGAGGCCGTTCAGGCGTTCGATGTTGCGCGTCATGCGGGTTTCGTCCAGCAGCAGGCAGGGCGTGTCGAGCAGGTCCAGGGAGGTGGAAACAGAGGTCATGGCGATTTCGGCGAGACGATGGTGGGCGTTGCGGGCATGGCGCGGACGCCGCCCGGGGGGCGCCTGCGCATGCCTGGAGTATGGCGCGGCGCGTGCCTTGCGTGTTTAATGAAATCTTAATTAATCATTAAGGCCACTCTAAATGATCACGACGGACGATCTGCGCTTTTTCCTGAGCCTGGCGGCAACCAGTTCGCTGGCGCAGGCGGCCCGCGCTCTGGACGTGACGCCGCCTGCCGTGACGCAGCGTCTGCATGCGCTGGAAAAGCGCCTGGGCGTGCGGCTGGTCAACCGCTCGGGGCGCGGCACCGCCTTGACCGACGAAGGCCGGCTGCTGGCGCTGCGCGCCGGCCAGATCTGCGGCGAGCTGAACGAGCTGGCCGACGAGCTGGCCGGCCGCCGCGGTGTGGTGGCCGGCCATCTGCGCGTGGTGGCGCCATTGGGGTTCGGCCAGCGCCATATCGCGGGGCTGGTGGCCGGATTCCGCCAGCGTCAGGCCGACGTCACTGCCAGCCTGACACTGTCGGACGGGCCGCCGCGCCTGGCCAGCGATGACTGGGACGTGATGATCCATATCGGCGAACTGCGCGATTCCACCCTGGTGGCCTATCCGCTGGCGCCGAACCGGCGCATTTTGTGCGCCTCGCCGGCCTACCTGGCGCGCCATGGCGCCCCGGCCAAGCCCGAAGATCTGCGCGACCACGACTGCATCGCCCTGCGCGAGAACGAAGAAGACGTCACCCTGTGGCGCTTCAGGCGCGGCCGCGGGCCGGCGATAGGCGTGCGCATCGCGCCGGTGCTGTCGAGCAACGCGGGCGCGGCGGCGGTGGCCTGGGCCCTGGCCGGCCACGGCATCGTGGCGCGCTCGGAATGGGATGTGGCCGAGCATGTGCAAGCGCGCACGCTGGTGCCGCTGCTGGCGGGCTGGAACCTGCCCGAGGCCAATGTGGTGGCATTGGTGAAATCGCGCCAGGAACTGCCGGCGCGCACGGCGGGCTTTTTGGCCCATCTGCGCGAAGCCTTCGCCGTCACGCCCTGGCGTGACAAGGCTTAGGGCTGGCCGTTGCCGGGGACAGGCTTGTCAGTCAAGCATCGCCTCGGCTTCGATCTCGACCAGCCACTCGGGCAGCGACAGGCCGCTGACGATGATCCACGAGGACGGCGGCGGATCCTGCGGGAAACGATCGCGCAGCGCCTGGGCGATCACTTCCTGATCCTCGCGCGCCGCTTCGCAGATGTAGATGCGCAGCATGATGACCCGCGCCAGCGTCGCGCCGGCGGCCGCCAGTACGCGTTCGATATTGTCGAGCGCGGCCAGGGTCTGCTCTTGCAGGCCGGGCCCGACGGTACGCTCGTGGGCATCGACGCCGACCTGGCCGGACAGCAGCATGCGGCGCTGGCCGGTCACGATGACAGCCTGGCTGAAGCCATATTGCACCGTGTTGAAGACGGTGTCGGGATTGACGACGATACGGGTCATGACGATTCTCCTGGCGGGCGCCCTGGCGGCGCCGAGGCCTCACATTCTAGAGCCGCGGCGGGCTCAGGCCGCCATGGGGGCGCGACGGCCGCCCCGGGCCGCGCACAAGGCCGCCAGCAGCACCGCGGCGCCGGCGCCGACGGCGCTCCAGAAGCCCGCGCCGACCCCGTGATGATCGACGATCCAGCCGGCCAGCGCCGCGCCCGCCGCCACCCCGGCGCCCAGGCCCGTCACCAGCCAGGTCAGGCCTTCGGTCAGGCGCCGCCCGGGCACGATGTTCTCCACCAACGCCATGGCGATGATCATGGTCGGCGCGAACGACAGGCCGGCCAGCAGCACCCCCAGCGACAAGGTCAGCAGATCGTCCACCAGCAACAGCGGCAAAGTCGTCAAGGCGGTGATGCTGGCGGCGATGGCCAGCATGCGCGCCAGCGGCATCTGGAACTTCAGCACGCCGAACGCCAGCCCGGCGATGCAGGAACCGAAGGCGTAAGCCGACAGCACCGCGCTGGCCCCCGCCGGCAGTCCCTGCTGGCGCGCGAACGCCACGCTCAGCACGTCGATGGTGCCCACGATGACGCCCATAGCCGCCATCATCGCTGTCAACGGACGCATCAATGGCACTCCCAGCACCGAGGTCTCGCGACCGGGGGCCGGCGGCTGCACCCTCGGCGCCGTGGCCCGTTGCAGCACGAAGGCGGCAACCCCCAGGCCCAGCAGCAGCGCCGCGCCGAGCGGGCCGGCCTCGGGAAACAGGACGACGCACAGCCCCACCGCCAATGGCGGCCCGATGATGAAGCTGAGCTCGTCCAGTACCGACTCCAGCGCGTAGGCTGTGCGTAGTTGCGGACGGTCGCGATAGATCTCGGTCCAGCGCGCCCGCGCCATGGCCGGCATGCTTGGCAGGCTGCCGGCCAGCGCCGCGAACATGAACAAGGTCCAGTCCGGCGCCTGCCACCGCACGCACAGCGCCAGGCCGCCCAGCCCGGCGACGCTGGCACCGGCGGCCAGCGGCAGGATGCGGGCCTGGCCATGGCGATCCACCAGGCGGGAGATACGCGGCGCCAGCAGCGCCGTCGCCAGCGCGAAGGTGGCCGCCACCGCGCCGGCCAGGGTGTAGGCGCCACGCACCTGGGACAGCATGGTGATGATGCCGATGCCGATCATCGGCAACGCCAGCCGCGCCACCGCGCAGGCGGCGACAAAGCCGGTGGCGCCGGGCGCCTGGAACAGTTCACGGTAGGGGTTGGACACCCGGGACCTCTGGTGATGTTGCGGGCCGGCGGAGACGCCGGGAAAATTTACATACGAAGCGTATGCCAAATCGTATTCACCCGCACGACGCCTGTCAATTAACATACGTCACGTATGCCATTGGAGCCAGCCATGCCGCGCACCCGCGCCGAGATGATTGAAGAAACCCGCGCCAAGCTGCTGGCGACGGCGCGCGAATCGTTCCGCCGCGCCGGCTACGCCGGCACGTCGATGGATGACCTTACCGCCAGCGCCGGGCTGACCCGGGGAGCTTTGTATCACCATTTCGGTGACAAACAGGGCCTGCTGGCCGCGGTCGCATCGCAGATCGACGACGAAATGGAGCAGCGCCTGCAAGCGATTTCTCGCACCGCGCCGGACGCCTGGAGCGCTTTGCGCGAACGTTGCCGCGCCTATCTGGCGATGGCGGCCGAACCCGACATCCGGCGGATCGTGCTGCAGGACGCGCGCGCGGTGCTGGGCCCTGCCGATGCCATCTCGCAGGCACGATGCACCGCATCGCTCGCCACCTTGCTGCGAACCTTGATGGACCAAGGCGACCTCAGGCCGGCCGACCCCCACGCGCTGGCGCGGATGCTGCATGGCGGCTTGGACGAAAGCGCCTTCTGGATCGCGGGCGACACCGGCGAGGACCGGCTGACGCTGGCCCTGCAGGCGCTGGACGTGCTGCTGCAAGGCATTCGCCTGCCTTGATGCGGGTCTGGCAACGGCGGCCAGTCCCCGACTCGATGATCGTCATCCACAGTTTTACGCGGCCGCCGGCGCAATGGGCGCGCCGATGCCGCCGCCCGGCAGCCGGTCTGGAATCCCCCAAACGCGGTATGGAATACTGCAGCCTTCTTTGCTACGCTGGGTCACCCTTCGTGGAGGCCACCCCACCATGAAACCCAAGATCCGCGTACTGTGCGTCCAGCCGTCATCGATGTCCGCGCGCTTTGCCTTCCTGGCGATCGCGCTGCGGTGGTCACTGGGCGCGACGCCCAGGCCGGCGCGGTTGCGGATCGGCCCGCACGACCTGGCCCCGGTCGGCTCGGAGGCCGCCTTCTGGATCTTCGCGCTGCGCCATGCGTTTTCGTCGCAATCCGTGCTGGTAACCCGCGGCGACCACTGGGACGTCGCTGCCTCGGTCGACGGCGATGAAGTCCGCGCCTTCGGCCGCAAGTTCGCCCTGCGTCAGTGCCTCTGAGGCGGCACGCGGCGCCTTCTTGTCACGTACCGGGGGGGGGCTTGCGGTGATAGGCCGCCAGTTGCTCGGCGGTCCAGCGTTGCCGCGCCTCTTCCTGGCAACAAGACCTGAATATCAGTGCCCCCACATCCAGGAAGCGGTGCAGGTCGTCCCCGTTCAGCTTGCCCTGCACCGCCAGCAGGCAGTCCGCATACTCGGACAGGATGCCATCCCATTCATCGGGCCTGCCGGGCGCGACGGGTTTGCTGATCATGCGGGCCATCATCTCGCTGTGGTCCATCATGCTGTTTCCCCTGAAGCCTCGCCGCGGCCGCAAGGAACGCGGCGACATCGTGGAACCGACGGCAGCAAGCGCCATGCCTGGCGCGGCAGCCGGGGCAATGCCGCACGCCGGGTGCAGAAATTACCAGCGGAGCCGGTCAGAATTCAGGCAGATCGAACACTGTATGCAGGGTGGAGCTGGGCGCCGGCACCGAGGCAAGGCGCTCGCGCCCGTCGTCGTCAGTCAGCACCCGCAGCGGACGCGAGGCCACGGACACGCCATCGACGCTGGCCAGGGTTTCGACATCGGCGCCGGCCTTGATGGCCTCGATCACTTCGGATGCGGCCGCAGTCACGGGTTCGCTGACCCAGCCGGGCACGCCGCGCTCGGCCAGACCCCAGCGCACGTAGGCAACGTGGCCACTGGCGGCTTCTTTACGAACGGCGACGATCGCATAAAACGACATTCGAGCCTCCCTCAGGTGTGGAGGCCCGGATCGTATACCAACTTCGCGCATCCGCGATGACAGCCGTCAGGGCTCGATATCGATAGGCTCAAAGGATTTCACCAGGTCATCCAGTTGTTTCAACTGGGTCAGGAAAGGTTCGAGCTTGTCCAACGGCAACGCGCTGGGGCCATCGCACTTGGCGTTGCGGGGGTCGGGATGGGCCTCCAGGAACAGGCCTGCCAGGCCCACGCCCATCCCCGCCCGCGCCAGTTCGGCCACCTGTTCGCGGCGGCCGCCTGAGGCCGCGTCCAGGGCCGAGCGCTGCTGCAAGGCATGGGTGACGTCGAAGATCACCGGCCGGTTGCCGCTTACCTTTTTCATGACCCCGAAGCCGAGCATGTCCACCACCAGATTGTCATAGCCGAAGCTGGTGCCACGGTCGCACAGGATGATCTGCTGATTGCCGGCCTCGGTGAACTTCTCGACGATGTTGAGCACCTGGGTGGGGCTGAGGAACTGCGGCTTCTTGATGTTGACGACACGGCCGGTCCTGGCCAAAGCCACCACCAGATCGGTCTGGCGCGCCAGGAACGCCGGCAATTGCAGGATGTCGGCCACTTCGGCCACCGGCGCGGCCTGCCACGGCTCGTGCACGTCGGTAATCACCGGCACGCCGAAGTTCTGCTTGACCGCCTCGAAGATCTTCATGCCCTCTTCCAGGCCTGGGCCGCGGTAGGAGTGGATCGATGACCGGTTGGCCTTGTCGAAGGAGGCCTTGAACACATAGGGAATGCCCAGCCGGGTGGTCACGCGCTGGTATTGCTCGCAGGCGCGCAGGGCCAGATCCTTGGATTCGAGTACGTTGATCCCGCCGAACAGCACGAAGGGCCGATCGTTGGCGCAGGCAATCGAGGGCGAGATGACGACTTCCGGGGCGGTCATGATGGGGCGATCCTGTAATAGGTGAAGCAGGTGACAAGTGCGTAATGTACAACCTGCCCGGGTCGGATCCGTCGCGGCGACGGCCGCAAGATACACTCGTCACCGTGGGGCCAACGCCCACCAGCGTATTGACAACAGACTTACCATTACCTGATCCATGGACACCGCCACCCTGCAAGGCCGGCTCGAATTCCTGCGGCAAGCCGAAAAACTCAAGGACGTGCTGCGCAGTGCCCGCAGCTCGGGCGGACGCCAGGAAAGCACGGCGGAACACACCTGGCGGCTGTGCCTCATGGCCATGATGCTGGAAGAGGGCCTGGCGGACCTGGATTTCGCCCGCATCCTGCGGCTGTGCGTGGTCCACGACCTGGGCGAAGCCATCCACGGCGACATCCCTGCCACCCAGCAATCCGCCACCGGCCCGGGCAAGGGCACCCAGGAACGGCAGGATCTGCTGCAACTGGCCGGCCCGCTGGACGAGGCGGCGCGCGCCCGGCTGCTGGCGTTGTGGGACGACTACGAAAACGCCGCGTCGCCCGAAGCCCGGGCCGTCAAAGCCATGGACAAGCTGGAAACCCTGCTACAACATAACCAGGGCGCCAATGCCCCGGACTTCGACTATGCGTTCAACCTGGACTACGGCCGCAAGCACACCGACGCCCTGCCCCTGTTCCGGGCCATCCGCCAGTTGCTGGACGCCGACACCGAAGCGAACATCCGCCAGCAGGCCGCTGCCCGCGCCGCGCCGTCCAGCGCGCCCGCCGACGTGGTCCAGCGGCAGTTGGACGCGTACAACGCCCGCGACATCGACGCCTTTATGTCAGTCTGGGCGGACGACTGCCAGTACTATGCCTTCCCCGACACCCTGCTGGCCAGCGGCAGCGCCCAGGTCCGCCAGCGGCACGTCGAACGCTTCCAGGAACCCGATCTGCACGGCCGGCTGGTCAACCGCATCGTCAACGGCGACATGGTGGTGGACCAGGAAACCGTCACCCGCAACTTCGCCGACGGGCCCGGCGAGATCGACGTCGTCGCGATCTATGAAGTACGCGGCGGCAGGATCGCCAAGGCCTGGTTCCAGCTCGGCCAGCCGCGCCCGCGCGCCCGTCCGGCATAGCGGCGGGCCGTGCGGTGCCAGCCCTACCTCGTGAGACAAGCATGGGACTCCTCGACTCGCTGTTCCGGCGCAAGCCCACGCAAGACCAGTTCGCCACGCTGTTCATCGCCGCCGTGCGGCAACGGGGCTTTACCGGCAACCTGGACTACAAGGCGGATGAGTTCCGACTGGTGCACGGCGAAGGCTCATACTTCAATCTGCACAACGCTTACCACGCCTATTGCGACGCCCCCGGCGGGCAACGCCAGGGCGCCTTGCAGGGCTATGTATCCACCCTGCTGACCAGCAGCCAGGCCCACCCTGCCTCGCTGGCCGAGGCCCGCCCGTTGCTGCGTCCGGTGATCCGCGGCCGCGCCGCCCTTGAAGCGTTGCGCATGCACCACCTGCGCACCGACGGCAACGACGACGGCTTCCACCCGGCGCTGCGCCCCTTCGGCGACGATTGCGTGGTGCTGCTGGCGCTCGACCATCCCGAATCCATCGCCACGCTCGCCAACGGGCCTGATGCGCAATGGGGCGTGTCGTTCGACGAGGCCCTGGCCATCGCCATCGACAATCTGCGCGAGTCGGTCGACCATTTCGTGGAAGTAGCGCCGGGCGTGTATGGCGGTGGCTGGGAAGACGGCTACGACATCAGCCGCGCGCTGCTGCCCGACATGCTGGAACGCATCCCGGCGCGCGGCCGCCCGATATTCATGATGCCGACCCGCGACCTGCTGCTGGTCAGCGGCGACAGCGACGAAGCCGGGTTGTTGAAGATGACGGAACTCTGCCTGCAGGTAGTGGCGCATGGCCGCCCCGTCTCCGCCTGCATGTATCGCTACGGCGATGCCGGCGTCGAACGCTACCGGCCGCGGCAGGAACCGCTGATCCGCCTGCAGGCGCACCTGGCGCGGGTGCTGGCCCAGGGCGATTACGACGCGCAGAAAGAGGCCCTGGACCGACTGTACGAAGCGCAGGGCATCGACGTGTTCGTGGCCACCTACAACCTGTTCACGCAGAACGACGATGTGGCCGCTTCGTTCTCGCTGGCCACGTGGACGCGGGGCGTGGACACCTCGCTGCCCAAGGTTGACCGGCTGGCGTTGGTGCGCCCCGAGGCCGCCGATGATCTTGGCGAAGTCCGGGTGGTGAGCTGGGAGCAGGCGGCTGCCGAACTGGCGCCGCTGCTCGAACCCGAAGACCGCTATCCCGTGCGCTACCGCACGCGGGGCTTTCCCGATGATGCGCAGTTGGCGCGGCTGCGCGCCGTGGATTGACCCATCCAGGCCCGCGCCCTGCCCCGCTACGCCTGCGAGGCCCGCTCGCTCACCAGCCGGTAGGCCAGCGCCCCGATGATCGCGCCGACGATGGGCGCCACCCAGAACAGCCAAAGTTGCTCCAGCGCCCAGCCGCCCACGAACAGCGCCGGGCCGGTGGAACGGGCCGGATTCACCGATGTGTTGGTGACCGGGATGCTGACGAGGTGAATCAGCGTCAGCGCCAGGCCGATCGGGATCGCCGCGAAACCGGCAGGCGCGCGCTTGGACGTCGCGCCCAGGATCACGAACAGAAAACCCGCTGTCATCACGACTTCGGTCACCAGCGCGGCAAGCATCGAATACTTGCCGGGCGAATAGGCATCAAAGCCGTTGGCGGCAAAGTGGCTGGCTTGCAGATCGAAACCCGGCTGCCCCTTGGCGATGACCGCCAGCACCGCGGCGGCCGCGATGGCCCCGAGCACCTGCGCCACCACATAGGGCAGGATGTCGCGCGCCGGGAAACGGCCGCCGGCCACGAGCCCGACCGTGACAGCCGGATTGAAGTGCCCGCCCGAAATGTGGCCGACGGCGAACGCCATCGTCAGCACCGTCAGGCCGAACGCCAGCGCTACGCCGGCAAAGCCGATGCCCAGTTGCGGGAATCCCGCCGCCAGCACGGCCGCGCCGCAACCGCCCAGCACCAGCCAGAAGGTGCCAAAGAACTCCGCGCCGCAGCGCTTCGATAATGGGTACATGTTTCGCCCTCCGCGATGTAAAACGCGACGGTAGCGCGACGCGGGCGTAACGATTTCAAAGCAATGCAAATTCCGGGCGGTTCTTGACGTTGCTTGACGTTGGCAATGATGCCGATTCAGGCCGCGCTGCCGACGAAGGCATTGACCTGTTCCAGCACGTACAGCGTGGCGTGACCCGATACCCGATACGCGCGCGAATCGTCGCTTGCTGGAACGCGAGGAGGTTGTTACCTTTGCCGCACCCCCATTGCCAAAAGGAGTGCGACGGCCATGACCATCGTTGTTTACGCAGCCAATGCCCGCGCGCTCTGGGAGACTATCCAGGCTGACATCGCCCCCATCGGCGCCAAGGCCATTTCCAGCGGCAATACCTGGCGCAAGGACGACAGCGGCCGCGCCGTCAAGATCTATCGCGCCACCCCCACCGGCCAGCATGACGAGCGCGCCTATTTCGTCGGCACGGTGCGCACCGGCCAGTTGATGCTGCTGGACCTGCTGCCCGGCAGCGAGGCGCTGACCTGGCCACTGTTCGGCGCCTTGCATGGCCACCTGTCCGGCATGCTGCTGGCCACCTATCCCGATGCCATCCTGTCGCTGAACCTGTTCCCCAACAAGCCCACCGACGCATAAGAAAGAAGCCACGCTGTGCTGCTGTTATCCATATCTTTGCTGGCCGCTGTGTCACTGGGCGTGCTGACACGGCGTATCGAGCGCCGGCCGGCCAACACAACGCGTGGCGACATTGCCCGCTCGGCCGCCGCCGGCGCCGCCTTGTTCGCCGCGCTGGGGCCCCCGGTGGGCACCCTGGTCTTCGCGCTGGCTCTGACCATCGCCGCGCTGAACCTGGAATCGTTGTTCACGTCGATTTTCCTGGTGCCCTGGTCGTACTTGTACGGCGGCGTGCCCGCGCTGCTGTGCGGCCTGGTGGCGGGCGCCTGCCGACCCGCCACCGTGACCTGGCGCTCTTATTGCTGGCCTGGGCTGCTGGGCGGTCTCTATGCCTTCGTTTTCCTGCTGGGCTTCGCTGTGCGCGACAACACGCTGCCCGAACTGGGCTTTCCGCTGTTTCTGGGAGGCTTGCCCGGCCTGATAAGCGGCGCGGTCTGCGCGCGGGTGTTCTACGGCAAGCCGCAGGTCACCGCCATCGCCCCTGCGTGAGCGCGCGCGGCCTGGGGAATGCGCAGTTGCGGGTCGAAAAAGGCCTTGCCGTATTCCATCGCTAGCGGGTCCGCCAGCGGGTAAGTCCAGCCGGGCGGGCCGTGTCTCTTTCGATCAATTGCCGGCGGCGCGGCGCAGCCTGTCCAATTCGGCCCGGTTAAGGCGCTTGGCCTCGTCTTCGGCGTAATTGCGCTCGTCCGCTTCGTACTTGCCTTCGTACAGGCAACTGCTGCGGCTTACCCGGCATTCGAGGCTGACGCGCGACGAATCGGGACCGGATGACGCCGCCGGCGCCGACCAGACGTTGAGCGGGGAAGAGGAAGAACAGCCTGCCGCGAGCCCGGCGAGCAACACCATCAATGCGCCGCGGCCAAGTGATTGAATCGACAACATTTACCCTCGCTCGACAAGAAAAGCTTCAGGCGTCTTTATAACAAGCACGGGAAATGCGGTACAGGCGCAGAAATATGGGGCTCGATCCGGGGCCCGCGGCGCGGGGCTGCCGTCTTCCGGATTCTTCGCTGCGGCGGTCCCGCCTGGCCATGGCCGCCGCCGTAATCAGCCCACTATCGACCTCTTTCCAGCTTCCTTGCCAACCCTTCCTTGCCAACCCTTCCTTGCCAACATTTTGATTCATAAGGAAATCATCAGCCCGCCCCAAACAAAAAAACCCCGAGACACAGGAATGTCCCGGGGTTTTGGGGTACTGCCGGCGTACCGCCGATTCAGTACCCGAATAGGGTTGGTGCGAAGGAGGGGACAGCGAAATCACGCATCTGCGCGCTCTCCGGGGAACTTGGCGTAGATTTGGCGGACGAGCGCGGGAGTCAGCGTGGCGGACTCGTCCCGCGCAGCCCGCGGATGTATCCCTGCAGGCCGTTCACTTGGTCGGCCCATCCTGCGGCGTCGGCAGCCAGGTCTCCATATTCCGCGTAGCACGCTGCAAAACCTCCGATCCAGTCGGGGCCGGCTTCATCAGGTCGGCGGCCGGCTCGGGGATTCGCGGGATCACGGCCGGCGGCGCGGAGCAGGCGGTCAAGGTCAGCACGGGCAGCAGCCAGGCCAGCTTTCGCAGCCTCGCGCGCCAGGACGGCGCCGCGGTATTGGGCATCAGCACGATCTTTCTCCACTTGGTAGGCTTCGGTGATGGCGCGCTGCGCGGCTTCGGTGCGGGCGCGCTCCTTGGCAACGCCGGCGGCCTCACGGTGGGCGCCGTACAGCAAGAACGCTGCGCCCAGCACCATCACCACCGCAGCGCCGCCGATCCAGGGGAGCGCCATGCGCAGGAAGGGGTTCATGGCCGCACCTGCGCGGCGGCCTGGCGGTAGAGATCCGGCCAGGTTTCCGGATGCGGCTTGCCCGGGCGCCAGGTGCGCAGGTACAGCGCCCAGCCAGCGTCCGCATCGCCGACCGGCGGCAGCGCCTTGGGATCGGTCCACAGCAGCAGCCGCGCCACGCCGGCGGCCAGCACGTCGTCGTACTCCAGCGCGGCATAGACCGCGTCGGGATCGCAGGCCACGCTGCGGGCCTTACATAGGGCTGCCAGGCGGTCCTTGCTGGCCTGGTGCAGGTACACGCCCCACACGCCGCCGCGGCTCGCGCGGGTGCCCTTCTCGAACTGCCAGAAGCCGCGGGCCGGCCCGCCGATCTGGCGCCGGTGCACGAACCGGCTTTCCTGCAGGCCGATCGCCAGCAGCATGACGCGCGCCGCCAGCGTGTCCATGCCGGCCGGCAGCAGCGCCAGCGCCGGGGTGATGGCGTCTGCAACGATGGTATCCAAGGTCATAGCGTGGGTTTCCTGATGTGCTTGACCGTCACTGCGGCCACGTAGAAGGCGGCGGACGCGGCCAGCACGGCATCGCCGGCACTGGCCCAGCCCGCAATGAAGATCCGGCATGCGGCGCCGGTGGCGGTGATGCTCACCGCGGCCAGGCCGATCCTCTCCAAGGTCGTATCTTTGATGGCGCGGGAAAAGACCGCCAGCACCGCACCGCCGGCGACGATGAGCCAGCTCACGAACGCCAGGACGGCCCAGAGCGTCAGGTAGATGGTGCTGTCCATGGTCATGCCCCCTTCCCGCGCACGCGGTCAATCACTGCCTGCCACAGCGCCCCGATTGGCGCCGCCTGCACGGCCTCCCACGCGCGCGACACGATGGCCATGCCGAACATGCCGGTCAGGAAGCCGGCCAGGCCCTCCGGAATGCCCAGCAGCAGCGATAGGTAGGGCGAGGCGTAGTAGGCCACCAGCGAGCCGCTGGCGGCCATGCTCAGGCGTGCTGGCCACGATCCCTGTAGGTAACGCATGGACACGGCCGCGCCCAGCACGCCGGCGAACTTTGCCGCGAGGGCGTCGAAGTCTTGGATGTTCAATCGTGTCCCCTCTGGACGTAAAAAAGCCCGCCGGAGCGGGCTGCGGTGTGCCACTTACTGTCACGCCTGAATTTGGGCCGCCGCGGCGAACAAGTCGTCCAACTGCCCTTCACTCCAGCCTAGGGCTGCAGCACCCGCCGCCAGCGTGGGGCTGCTGCGGGAAAACTCGGCGGCGGTGTCAAATGCCAGCTTGTGGAGCGGGTCCGTGGTAGGCGCGTTGGCCCAGGCGGTCACGTCATCCAGCAGGCCGGCCTGCATCAGCGCGGCCAGGGCCTGGAAGCGCGACACTGAGGCAACTGGCGCTGGCGGCAATACGGGCGGCAGTGTTGCCTCCACCATCTCCCACCCGCTGCCTGTCCACTTTGCCCACATGCCTTCAGGGATGTCTGGCGGTGGCGCGTCCACAGCGCCGCCCGGGACGAGCCACACATCTGGCTCTAGCGGACTCATGTCCGCAACTGCGGGGCCGACAAAAAAGCCCTCGGCATCAAGCTGAGACACAATCTTGGTTTGTTCCATTTCTATTCCCTCAGTACTTGATGCAGCCTAGGAATGCAATGTTGCGCGGGCGGGTAACGCCCCAGTTAATTTCGGCAGTTTCCGGCAACCCACCACTGCCGGTAGATGCGGCCGAGTAATACCCCACCGCTGAGTTGTAATCGGATACCACACCACTATCCACACCTAGAGCGGCTCGCGATTGAAGGCCATTGAGTCCGACTACCCTGGACACGACGATACTCGCCGCCGACCCGATATCAAATGCCAGAGCCGTTCCAAGCTGGGTCGAGCCGATGGCGCGCGGAGAAGGATTTGCGTCAATCCCGCGGCCGTCGTCCCAGAAGCGTGGAAATTCTGCGCGGACATCCGGCAAATTGAACGTAGTCGAACCATCCCCGGCGCCGTAGGTCGTGCCGATGGCCGCGAATAGCGCCGCATAGGTCGTGCGCGATACAGCGGCACCGTTCGCGCGAAGCCAACCGGATGGCGGCGTACTGGCAGCGAAAGGCAGAACGAAGCCGGGAGCAATGGCGACACCCTGCACGGCATTCTGCACGAAGGCCGTAGTAGCTACCCTAGTCGTGCTGTCACCGGCTGTAGGAGTAGGGGCGGTAGGCGTACCTGTGAACGCGGGAGACACCAACTTTGCGATTTCCGCCCAAGCGGCCGAGGGGCCGGCAGCCGGGTCAATAGCATTGTTATCCGTCAAGCTGAGCCATATTTTTGTTCCGTCACTGCTTCGCAAAATAGACCCAGCGGGGTACCCGCCTACAGCACTGGCAAACCCATCATCGTATTGATACCCTCCCCCGGCTTGGGCCCAGCGAACTGCCGCGCTCAAGAAGTACAGGATGCCATTGAAATCCTGCCCTCTCGGGGGAATGCCTCCGGCGGTCAACGGCGTCATGGTCAACGGAGGAAAGCCATCAGTAAAAGACGCAAGTCCCGGCGTGACTCCGATCTGTGAATCCACGGGGATAGTGTTTTTTGATCCGCTTTCAGCAAAGGGGACCGGAGACTTGGAAGGCGAGTTACTGGCTTGCATTTATGAGCCCCGAAGAAGTAAAGAAAACGCCAGACCCGAAAGGCTGCAACAGCCCCTCAAGAAATCCGAAAGTGGAAACAATGTCGACCTGAAGAACATTGGCCAGGACCGCAGCCGGTTTTGGAATGGCTCCCGACTGGGTCAAGATTGCGATTTCATACGGTTCAAGTGCGAACTCAAACACGTAGCGGAATTCCATGTTCCCCGTATCAGATACATAGCACCTGCCGCGATCGGCGAAGAGGTTGGATAGCAGCCGATTCAGGCTCGGCGACGTGCAATCCGAGATGTTGGCCAGCGCTTTAACCAGGATCAGCTTGCGGTATGCGTCGTCTGCGAGCCGGTAGGTCTGCGTTGCCTGCTCACCTGTAAAGAGCGGCGCCTGATTGAACGGCTGCCAGTCGGATGCCTCTTCATATCCTAGGTAGGTGACATCCCCTGGCACAGTCAGTAGCCGCCCGATATCGACGATCCTTCCCCAGATGTCCAGCCCGAAGCCTTGTGCCGTCTCTACGTTCCAAACGAAATTGTAGAAGGCGTCGAAATCCGTGTCGGGGTTGATGTACTCGTCCATGTTGTTGGCCAACTGGACGAGCGTCGGACTGTTCGCATACTGGCTGATGATGGTCCGCGCCACCAGGCCAGGCTTGGGTTGCACACTCATACCAGGGTCACCGAAATATCAGCGGCCGATACGGTCGGTCGCTGGTTGATAGGCACCGTCAAACTGGACGCCGCCGGCGTCACATCGCCCAGCAGCAACGAAAGAATCGACACAGAGGCCCCCAGAAGCGACACCGGCGCATAAAAGCGACTCGCATAGATGGTGGAGCCAATCCGCGCCCGCTGGCCGCCATCGGCGCCGTTGAAGGCGTCAATGATGGCCTGCTTTGTGAGGTCGATGATGTTGGATGGCAAAGCAGGATTGTCGGCAATCTGTACCGCAAACTTCACTGGCAGCGCCGCGGGAGTTTCCCACTTCACAACATAGGACGGGTACGGATAGGCGTAGCCATCCTGGTCTTGGACCGTATACGCCGTGTTTCCGTTATAGTCCGCGCCGTTACTCTTCTTGCGCCAGATGGCCATAGCGATATCCGCAGCAGCACCGCCCACAACCGCCACCCAGATGGAATGAGGGACGAGCGACACGCCACCGATGGTCTGGTCGACGGATAGGTTGTTCTCCGTCACATAGACGTCGATGACGCCGTCCAGGTTTGCGACTGCGGCATAGATGGACTGCAGCGAGCTTCGGGCATTGATCGCCACCGACTGGCGCCGGCGATCTTCGAATTCGGCGCGCGACTCGACATTGCTGCCCACGGTGCCCGCGTCCGCATTCAAGACCGAGTCCCACCCAGGGATGGCCTGGTAGATCTGGTTCAGCGTGCCGGCCGCGCAGCTGATCGGGCCGTTGACCGAGCAGGAAAACGGCAGGTCGATGCTGCCCGACGATGGTATGGTGCCTGCCTGCGTGCACAGGTAGATGTTGCCGTCGACCGCCTGCGCGCGTGCCCCCACGGGGATCGTAACGCCCGTCAACCCCATGCAGGTTGCGATCACCGTGGTGGCCGTGCCAGGCTTGCGGTCCAGGAAGTAGATGCGGCCGATGGCGTCCTGCATCCGGCCGGCGGCGAAGGCCGGGTCCACCTGGTTCACATACGAGGCGAATTCGCTGTTTTTGTCGCCGATGATAGCCGTGGTGGTGCTGGCCAGCTGGCCCTGGGGCGTCTCGAGATTCTTGTTCAGGCCGCCACCGAAGGCGCTGTCCATGTCCGCCAGCACGCCGGCCAGGATCTCGGATTCTTGAGGCAATACGAGGCCTTCCGGCGTGAACTGCACGCGCGGTACTTGGGAGGTAGCCATGTGGTCCCTAGAAAGTGATGGTCGACGTCGTGCCGTTGGTCAGCGTGACTTCGACATAGCCGCTCAGGCGGCGATTCTCGAAAGCGGTGATGGTCGGTACGGCTTCGGCCACCTCCGGCACGGTCAAGGCCGCGGCGCGCAGACGCTCGCGCACCAGCGCCAGAGGCGGCAACTGGCCCAGCACCTCGGTCCAGTACGGTATGCCCTTGGCCGTGTCATAGAACAGCTCGCCGCGGAACAGCTTGATGGCGCTGGCCACGTCCTGCGCGACTGCGTATGGGATGGACGCCATCGCAACGTTGCCCGCAGCATCAAGCACGAGATCCCAGGCGGTGCGATCGAGTAGCAGCGTATTCATGGGTTCGGTGTCCCGGTGTTCGAGGGGCCGGTCTGCACGCCCGGGTGGGTATGC
The DNA here is from genome assembly GCF_059761975.1 of Achromobacter sp. 46006. Classification (NCBI taxonomy): domain Bacteria; kingdom Pseudomonadati; phylum Pseudomonadota; class Betaproteobacteria; order Burkholderiales; family Alcaligenaceae; genus Achromobacter; species Achromobacter sp. 46006. Next base: position 153,841 of record NZ_JCBANN010000001.1, on the reverse strand, counting down.
GTCGATCCGACGTCCTTGCCGTTGTTGCGCAGCGTGCCGAGCGTTTCCATGTTGCCCTGCCAGGTCGATGTGCCACCGTATGAGCCGGCGCCCTGTTGCACCGTGCCGTTCAACACAATTTGCGGCGAATTCAGGGCGCACTGCTCGCTGGCGTTCACCTCGACGTTGGGCGCCACCACGGTCACCTTCGAAGGCGACACCACGTTGATACCGCCATCGGTGAACTGCACATACTGCACCGGCGCGCCGTTGAGCAGGCCGCCGAAGTAAAGGCCGTCGGCCATGTCATGGGTCCGCCACGAACCCGGGTTCGCCTGCTGCTTGCTGGCCTTGACCGCCGACAGGTCCCGGTTGGAGAATGCCGCCATGCCGATGTCCCCGACCTTGGGATCGAGAATCACAGCGTCGGTGCCGCCCTGCAGCCGGAAATACGGCAACTGGAACAGCTGGCCATGCGGCACCGCATTCCCGTTTCCGTCCAACTGGTTCACCAGCGGTTGCACGTCGACAAAGCCGACCGGCGACACCCCGCCGTTGTTCGTCACCGCGACCACGCGGACCAGCGTGCAGGTGTTCAGCCGGTTCAGCATCTGCGTCACCAGGAAGCTGATGGCGCCGAAGTCCTGGGAGCCGTCGGCGGCCGTCGCCCGCCCGCGGTACCCGAATTGGGTATCAGCCATTTAGCTGCCTCTGACACAAGATTTTTGACACCCAGGCTCCGCCCGGGACCTCCGCCTCAAGCTGATGCACAAGACTCACCACCGTCCATTCCCCGTGAGCCGCTTCGATGACCGAAATCACCTGCACGAGGTTTCCGAGCCCCAACTGTGGGGTGTACAGCAAGGTGAACTCCACGCCACCGCCGGTGAAGGTCGGGTAGCCCACCAGGTTGTCGCCGGCCTGGATCAGCACCGGCTCATCCGCCCGCGCTCCGGACTGTGGCCAAATTGCCAGCACACCTCGGTCGATCGTGTAGTTGAACCGGGCTGCCCGAGCGCACGCTTTCAGCTGATCCAGCGCAGTTCCAGGGAAGTATGGGTTTGACAACATCACATCCACGCCGTTGTTCTGGAAGGCAAGACTCATGGCCCTGGCCAAATCCTGCGTAACGACTGCAGCCTGTATCGATCCCCTGTAACTGCGCGCATTGGTCGGCTTTACCGCCTCGAATGCCGCCGCGAGTGCCACCACATTGAACACGACCTCCGGTGCCTGGTTGTAGTCGGCCCAGGCCTGGGCTATTGTGCCCTCATAGACCACGGTCAGCGCATCGCCGCCCACGTCTCCGGCCGCGACCAGGATGCGGTTGTTCCGTCGCTCGGTCAGGATGGGGCCGATCACTGTCAGCTTGTTGATCATGTCCTGCGACAGGCCGAAGATGCGCAGCTGCAACTGGGCCTGCGCGTCCCCGTTGTAGGCCACTACCGTCGCCTGCACGCGATAGCCGGACAGCGTCACAGCGGGCCCGGCGTTGTCACCGAACTGCCCCTCAGCCAGGTTGATCGTGACGTCGATCCGGCGTTTGACGAAGCTCATAGGTCTGTGCCTTCTCGGTACATCAACTGGAACCGACCCCCAAAGCCGGTGTAGACGGGATCGTCGCGCCCTTGGGTGTCGACGAAGCTCAGGTCTCCCACGAAGCCGCTGTAGGCCTCCCGGATCAGCCAGACGCGGTCATGGCATAGCACCGCCATGGCGACCGGCTCGTGATTCACCTGCAGGTCGAGGTAGACGCCCGTGGACTTCTGGTAGACGCTGACCTGGCAATTCTGGCCGCCCAGCACCACGCTGAAGGCCTGCGCCGGCACGGCGCGCAATGGGATTTTCCTCATTGGAACTCCGTTGTCAGGATCAACGGCTCACCAGGCTCGGTGCCGAGCGGAAAGCTCTGCACCTGTCCATTGTTTTGCTCGCCGGCGCCGTCCGGCTCCGCGGTGCTGGTGAATGCTGCCTGGGCCGTCTGCCTCACCTCTTCGACATATACATCAACGATCAGTTGGCTTGGGCCACTGCGCGTGTTGCGCTCGTAGGAGTACGCCACCACGTTGGCCGACGGATATACGATCTCCGGCGTCACCACCGAGAACAGATCGACACTTCCTTTCAAAGCCTCCAGCGTGTTCAGCATCGCGCCGCGCGATGCCGTGTCGCCGCTGAGGGCAAACCGCAGCATGGCGTCGAACGGCGTGTCCACCTTGTTGAAGGACGAGAAAGAGCCCTGCTCCACCGGGAAACTCGATATCCGCGACCCATTGCGAAAGCGGATTCCCAGGAAGGTGTCGAACAGAAGCACCTGCTGGCCATCCTGGTCATACAGCCCCCAGCGCGGGATGCCGAAGATCAGTGCAGCGATGGCGCCGAGGCCGAGATTGGCCAGCTCGTCAAGCGACGGAATCGTCAGCCCGCGCAGCACCGCCGGGACGCCTGGCACCTGCGGCACATTCGGAAATTCGATCAGAGGCATCAGAAAGTCCCTGTATTCGCCTGGTTCACCAAATTCTGGCTCCCGCCCATCGCGCCGAGGTCGCGGGCGATACCCTGGCCATCTGTCGCCTGCGTGTGAATCGTCACCGGCCCGTTGATGTTGACCTCGTGATTGTTCTGGGTGTTCAGCGGCAACGGCTTCGCGCCGGATTGCGCAATCACCGGCGCAGCTTGGGCGGCCGCAGCAGTGGACGACCCCGCCGCCGCTTCCATGCTGGCGACATGCGCGGCGCCATACAACGCGCCTGCCGCAGCCGCGCGCTTCTCGGCCTCGCCGTCCTTGTCCTTCGGGCGCTCGTAGTAGCGCGACACGGCATCGCCGGCCTGCTGCGGCGTCTTGGCCGCCTGCAGCTTCTCCATTGCTGTACGCTCGGTGTTGCGCAGCTCCCAGTCCACGAATGCCAACTGCTGGGCCAGCGTTGCGTCCTTCAGATCAATTCCGAACGCCTTCTTGAAGTCAGCCTGGCGCACCGGGTGCCACTGCCCGATACCAACCGCCTGCCCATTGTCGCCAACCGCCTTCGGGTTCAGGTTGCTCTCTGCCATCAGGTTGGCCACGATGCCGGCCGCCTGCTCGCGCGAATAGCCCTTCCCCTCAAAGAACTTGATGGCGTCCATCGCGGCTTTGTTGCCGCTTTGGTATGCGGGATTGTTCAATGCGTCCAACTGCGTGCCCTCGCCCTGGTTGAGCGACTTGCTGTAGGTGGCCAGGGCCACGCCGCCCGCCACCGTGGCAATGGTGCCCAGCGCCGCAACGCCGGCCGCGCCCGAGGCGCCACCGATCACCCCCAGCGACGCGCCAATCGACGCCAGCGCGGTCGCCAGGGACGCCATGGGTGCGACGATCGATAGGATTTTCAGCGCGGCCAGGCCAATCAGGACGTTCTTCCAGCCCCCAACGGACTGCGCAGCCTCATCCGCCTTTTTCACAAAGTTGCCCAGGCCATCCACAGCGTCGTCAACCCATTTCACGATCTTTTCGCGGTTCTCCAGGAAGTAATCGCCAACCTTCTGCGCGATTTTCAAAAGCTTCTCGAAGGTGGGGATGAGCGAGATCAGCACTTTCGTGCCGACCGACTCGAAGGTGTCCCGAAGATCCAGGTAGATATTGCGCAGCCTCTGGGCGTCCTGGGCGTCCTTTGCCGAAATGGCCGAGCGCTTTTCCTGCGCCAGCACCAACTGCTGGATTGCAGCCGGCCCCTGCTTGATCAGGTCGAACTGGTCGTCCGAGATGCCCATCATCTGGGCAGCCAGCGCGGCGCGGGCGCGGTCGGTCTTGTAGATCTCCGACACGATGCGCGAGCGCGCCAGCAGGTAGCTGTTGCCGTCCTTCAGATCCTCGACCTTGCCGCCGAACTGGAAGAATGCCGGCAACGTCTCGGCGGACATACCCCGGCGGAACTTCGCCACCTCGCTGGTCGACTGACGAAGCTGGGCCGTGATGCCCTCAGCAGAGCCGCCAGCGCGCTCGGCGGCACGCTGCCAGGCCTGCAGGCGCTCGGTACTCATGTCCAGGTTCTTGGACATCTGCCCCAGGCCGGCGGCCCCGCTGATGGTGTTCGCCGTGAAGTTCTTCAGGCCCATCCCGGCCGTGAAGACCGCCAGCAGCGCCAGCGCCTCGTTGCGCATACGGCTGAAGAACATGGCCGCCTGCTTGCCGTTGGCCTCCATCGTCCGCGCGGCACGGCCTGATTCCTCCGTCGTGTGCTTCAGCGAACGGTCGACTTCTGCCACGCCTTGCTTGAACCCCTTGGCGTTCAGCTTCAGTTCGACGAACAGGGCATCCAGAATGGTGGCCATTGCTACTTCCTCACTTCAGACAGAACACGCCTGTTGTGCGCGTCCACCGCGATCACCTCAAGCAGGTTGTAGAGATCCTCGGCCCCGTACACGGTCTGCAGGTCATGCAGCATGTGCGGGTGCCGGGAGATGACGGCGGCGATGTTGGGCGGCACATTGGCATAGATGATCAGCCGGTGGTTGCCGCCGTGCCAGGACTGGACGCCGAAGTCGATTGGCCGGCGGCTTGCGAAAAATCCAGGTGCAGCGCCACGATCTCGCGGCGCAGCAGCAGGCGCGTGGCCACTTCCTCGATGTCGTCGTCGTCCAACTTCCGCGTGCCGGCGCGGCCCATATCCACCTCGACGCATTCCATCATCTTGTCGAAAAGCGGCTTCGCCTCTTCGAACTTCAGGGTTTGGAGCGCCTTCAGGCCGATCGACGCGAGCCCGGCCAGGCCGGCCTGCGCGATGTTGTCGGGGATTTCTACCCCCGCATTCATCAGCGCGAACATCGCGCGGCCGGCCCACTCTTCGGCATCGGCCGCCGACAGCTCGGTGATCAAGAACGCCTTGCCCTTGTCGCGCCCCGGCGCTCCGATAGTGATGGTCTTCTGTTTTCGAGCCATGTCACACCACCGACAGGCTGACGTTTTCCCAGGTGATCTGGAACGTCATGGGTTGCAGGATGGCGCGCGCGGTCGGCACCGGCGGCGCCTGCGTCAGCACTCCGCGCCGGAGCGTGTACTTGCGCTCCAGCGACGGAATCGCCAGCGACCCGCTGGCGTAGAAAACCTCCCGCGACGTCTGCATCGCGGCAATCCAGGCTTCGAATATCCCTTTCGATGGGGAGTCCGCCTGGATCGTGATGGTCTGGATCACGGGCTGCGGCGTATAGCCGGCGGACATATAGCCATCCACGCCCATCACCGCCTGGGCGAGCTGCACGGCGTCGAACGCGAAGGCGTCGTCCGTGGCGTAGCCCTCGACCTTGCGGGGGGTGGGGTAGACGGTACCCACCGCCAGCATGAGGACGGAATTGGCACTGGTCAGAGTCGTCATGATGTGTTGCCCTTACAGGACGGCCAGAGAGGCCAGGGTGATCTGCTGAACGGAGCCGCCATCCATGTACCAGAACGTCATGGGCGGCGTGCCGCGCGCCTCGCGCACCTGCGGCGTGGCGTCCTTGATCTGGAGGTACCAGCCACGGGTCTGGAGCGTATCGGCGATGTCGACGCCGGCCTGGTTGTTCACCTGGGCCTGCTGCTGCGCAGACAGCGTCACGCCTGCCCGGATGGAGCCGAAATTCACGCCGGCGTTGATCGGGTCCAGGCATGCCGCGTCGATCAGCGTGTAGCCGTCCAGGTTGTAGGGGATCGAGTTCATCTGCGTGAGCAGCGTCATCAGCGCCTGCTGAAGGGCCGCGTTCTGCCAGATCTGGTTCACGTACACGTCGATCCACTTCCAGCTTCCGCTGATCTGCCCCGGGTAGAAGAACCGGAACTGGTCGTTGCTGGTGGCATAGTCGCCGTAGAAGTTGTAACCGTTGTCGATCAGCGTCTGCGCGGTCGTCGCGTCGGTCACGGAGAACGTCAGGCCGGACTGGCTCTTGAACGCCAGCGTGATCCGGCCATTGGTGCGCGCGAAGTCGATCGACGCCACGGTACCCAGCACGAATGCCGCATGCTGGATGTCCTGATACACAGGCACCGAGCCAGAGTATTCGTTCGCCGCGATGCGTGCAGCCCAGCTGATGGTGCTGCCCTGCGTGGTGGCCTGGATGTCGGTATCCCAGCCCACGTAGACGTAGCGATTGCCCTGGCTGTTCGTCCAGGCCGAGAAGTCCACCTTGCCGTCGGTGTCGGGTTCGAACGTGGTCATGAACGACGCCCAGTTCTGGGTGAGGTCCGTGATCGCGCCCATGTTGGTGGCCGGCACGCCGACAGCGGCGCCCTGCGACAGCACCGCGCCGGTGGCCTGCGTCAGCTTCAGTCCAGCCGAAATCGTGCCGCTTCCGAAGCTGATGGTGCTGGCCGCGCCGTCCGTCCCCGAAGTGATGACGAATGCCGCGCGCTGCGCATCATAGGTGCACGAGGCGCCGAAGGTCGTGAACGCAGCCTGGATGATCGAAGCCGCATTCGAAAAGCTGGTCGCGGCGGACAGATCGATGGCACTGGACGTCTTCGCGGTGCCGTCCACGGTCACGGTAAGGACGCCCGTCAGCTCCTGCAGCTGCGCCAGCGTGGTCGAGGCCATCGAACCGCCGCGCACGTAGGCGGCCACAGCCGCGGTCGGATACTGGGCAAACAGGATGTTGCCCGGCTTGCGCGTCGAGTTGTCGAAGCCGTTGAAGTAAATGCCGGCCAGCGTGGCTTCGGTCGAAGTCGGGCCGAAGAAGCGCTGCACATCGCGCGCCGTGGCGAAGCTCTGGACGGTACCGATGGGTACCGCCGTGTCGTTGGTGAGGATCAGGCCGTTCAGGTCGAGCGCCGATCCGCCGGCGCCGATCACGCCAGGCACAACCTGGACGATTTCACTGGCGGGAATGGACATAGCTTTAAGCTCCCGGAGGGTAGGTAGTGTCGACCTCGACGAGGTCTACGTGGAGTTCGTCCGCAAACTGCTGCGGCACGGTGATGGATGGGTTGAACTGCAGGACCGCGTCGACTGACCAGCGTTCCAGGTACTGATCCTCGCCGGTGATGAACGGCAGTTGCCGCGGATCACCGGTGTAGAGCGGCTGGGCGCCGCTCGATTTCAATGCATCGCAGCCGTAGGAGCTGCGCAGCGCGATGCAGATGGCCAGGGCCATGTCCTGCGCGCCGTCGCCGTAACAGTCGACCTGGGCATTCCACTGGGTGGGCCGGGTCAGGGTCATGGTGCCGGCGCTCGGCACGTCGGCGTAGGTGGTGCGCGGTAGGGACAACGCGGGCGCCAGGATGGGCGTGATGTACACGTAGCGCCCCGCCGGCGGCGGCACGCGGTTCTGCTGCCCGCGCACCACCTCCACCTGGTCCCCGACGATGATCTGCACGAACGCGCCCAGCGCCTCGACCAGGGCGTCTTCGGTGAGGGAAACAGGAATGCTCATGGCGCCGCGTCCATCTGAAGGGTCACACCGACCTTGCACCAGTCGGGCCAGGTCTCGAAGACTGCGGTCACCAGCCACACCTGGCCGCCGAAGACCAGTAGATCGCCACCCTTGGCCAGCGGACGGACGACGCCCTGGGTGTCGCCGTACATGTAGACGCTGCGCTGCACGCCCTGGATGTTCTGCGCCTCGAGATGAGCCAGGTCCTTGCCGCTCAGCGGCTGCACCTGCAGGCGCGCGGCCGCGTCCGGCTTGTACTTCGGCACCTGCTTGCGCCCGGCGCCGATCTCGTAGCCATCGCTGGCGCGCAGCGTGCCGTCGATCATCGGGTTCACCGCGGCGATGATCGGACCGGCGATTCCGTGCAGGTTCATGTGTCGACCTCATAATCTACCGAGTTCAGCATTTGGCCTGTCCAAACCAGCGGCTTCGCGTGGCTCCCTGTCACCTTGGGCTTGGTGCCACTGGCGATATCGCGGCGCGCCTGCTGCACATCGGCAAACGAGATTTCCTCGGGGTGGTTCCCGAAGCGCTCGCGCAGGAGCAGCGTGACAGGAGAAAGCGCCGGCCCGTCCACTTCCCGGATCGACTCCTGAAGCTGGCCCTTGATGCCGTCGCCCATCTGGCCCAACGCCTTGTCGATGTCGTAGTCGTTGTTCTTTGCCAGCGCCCCGAGCGCGCGCGGCCAATCCTTCTGTTTGGCCGCGATCATCGTTCGGAAAAAGGACCTGGGAGGAATTCCTTTCTCAGGCGAGCCAAACTCCTGAATCGCCGCCACGTAGGCGACCGGCGTGCCATCAGGGTAGGTGGCGTTCTCCAGGAACCCCGTGCGCAGCGTCCCGCCGTCGCCCACCTTGTCGGCCATCTCCTTCAGCCGGCGCATGAGGGCCTGGCCGCCCTTCAGGCCTACGGTCGCCATGGAACCACCACGGGGACCGCGTAGCCGGTCGGCGCGGGCCGATAGCGGCCCACCCGGTACTTGGCCGTGGCCTCCCAATACTGCGCGCCATAGCCGGTCTGCGCGTACCACTGCGCCGAGCCCGGCGCCACGTTGTACTCGGCCGACACCGACACCGAGCCCTCCGTGGCGCTGCTGATCCGGCCCACCAGCGGCCGCGGGCCCTGGCCGTTCTCGCCATATGTCAGCGCCGCGATGTGGGCCGTCAGCAGGTACAGCAGCACCTTGCGCTCGTCGACGTCACAGACCGCGCTGCTGTCCTTGTTGCTCAGGTACAGCGTGGCCATGCTGAATGCATGGTTCAGCTGCTGATCCGTGAGCGTCGCGAAGGACGGGTAGATCAGCCGAAACTCGGCGGGGTCAAAGACGACGACAGCCATGGGCCGCTCCTATTTCTTCTTGCCTTCGTAGTTCTCGGGCGCGATTCCGGGCGCGGGCGCGTCCGGGTCCAGACCTTCCAGGCCGGACTTTTCGTTCTTGCGCTCCTTGGCCTTCGAAGTGGCGCTTCGCTCGCTGCCCTGGGCGAAGACCATTTCTTTCTTCAGCGGCTGAAAATCGGGGTACAACTTCGTCCAGGCTTCCCAGAAGTCGGCATCCACTTCGGTGAGGCCGTGGCCCGCGATGGCATCCGGGTGATGGGCGCCTTTCAGCACCACCGGCGCCTTGGCGCCAGGGATTTCCAGGATCAGCCCATTGGGCAGCTTGCACGCAACGGTAACGGTCGGCATTTCTCTTCCTCGAATAAAAAAGGGGCGTCGAGTTGACGCCCCTTGTCGTTGCCTGAGATCAGCGTTACACGCCGATCATCCCAGCGATGCCCATGGGAACCCGGATGATGGCGCCCCAGGTTCCCTGCGACTTCTTCTGCTTGAAGCTGGAGGTGTCGCGGACGATGGCGTGCGCGCGCATCTTCTCGGTGAAGGCGGCGGTCCCCACGTTCTGGCCCTCGATCGAGTCGGCGATGAGCTGCACCAATTGGCCCGATCCCGTGTCGTACTGCACGGCGGTCTCGACGGTCAGGTTGGGGAAGTTCTTGGCCAGCATGTCGCTGACATTGACGTTGTACTGGTTCGTCTTCGTCAGGTTGACTTCGATTTCCGGCGACATGCACAGCTTCATCTTGTCGCGCCGCGTGACCAGGCCGCGCGTCTGCGACACCAGTTGGCCGTACAGCTTCACGATATCGTCGTATACCGCCTGGCCATCCTTGCCCGACCAGAGGGTCACGCCACCGACCGAGATCGGGGCAACCGGCGCCGACAGGTTCGGATCGTTCAGCAGGCCGTAGTTCTGCAGGCCAGCGATGCCGAAGAAGTAGCTGTTGTCCTGGAACTTGTTCAGCACCAGGGCGGACGAAATGTTCTGTTCCGACGCCCAGTTGATCTTCGCGTGGCCGGCCATGTCCAGCTCGCGCTCACCCCATTCCGTCATGGTCTGGTAGTGGTACGACTGGCGCTGCGGGAAGTTGGCGTTGGCGTTGGCGCGGCCGTTGTTGTTGAAGTCGCCGTAGGAAGAGACTTCACCCGTGGATTCCACCACCGGGAAGGTGGCGGTCAGGGTCGTCCAGTCGCCCTTCTTCGACTCGCCCAGGATTACGGCGCCCTGCATGGGCGTCGTGAGGACCCGGGTCAGCTCGGGGTCGATATAGTTCAGCAGGTAGCCCGGGATACCCGAGTTGCTGACCGTCACCAGAGGGCCGGCCTCGTCCATGGCCAGGCCGTAGTCGCTGCGGAAGCCTTCGGGCAGATAGTCCGTGGCTCCCGGGAACACGATGCCGAAGTGCTTCTCCAGCAGCGCGAGGTCTTGGTTTCGTTTCATGTCTTACCCCAGGTTGGTGGAGGTGATCTTGATCAGCGCGCCGATCGCACCCGCGCTGGCCACATACCAGGGCGTTTCCGTGCTGCCGGCGATGGTGGCGCCAGCGGCACCGGTGGAGATGGTGCCGTCCGTGTTGGAGGCGAACACCTTCTGACCGACGGTAGCCACGGTCTTGGTGGCGGCCCAGAAGTCGCCCAGGTTGTGCAGAGTGACTCCCAGCCCCTCGGGGATGGTCATCGTGGCCTCGGCGAGCCAGATGGTGATGACGCCCTGCTGCTCGCGGTGCACGAAGCCCGTGGGCACGCCGGAGCCGGCGTTCGAGACCTTGCCGGCGTCGGCCCAGGCGAAGCGGCCGACGATGACACCGGCGGTATCCGCCACCAATTCGCCGGGGCCCGCCAGAACCGTCGAACGCGGGTTCGAGCTGGCGAAGTCGCCGGCAACCGCGGCGGCGGGTTCGATGTAAACCTGTTTCTGGAAGCCCATGATTAGATCGCCTTGGGAATGTGCGGGAAGCGGTCGCGGAAGCTCTTCTGAGCGGCCGAGTCCATCGCCACACGCGGGGTTTGGGGAGCCTGGTCTTGGGCCAGGGCCATCTTGACCAGCGCGCGGTACGCCGAGGGCGGCGTGTCGGTCAGGTCAACGCCCTTGGCGTCCAGGGCCATCTTGTAGACCGCCTCGGCCGAGTCCTGGGCGACGATCTCGCCGAGGATGGGCCGGCATTCCTGCTCGGCGGTGCGGATTTCGGTCCAGCGCTTGACGGCGGCCTGCTCGCCATCCTTCTGAGCCTTGGCCAGCGCGGCGTCCATGGCCTGCTTGGTCACGGGCGCCGGCGGCGTGCCGGGCGTGGGCGGCGGTTCGTCATTGGCCGCGGCCGGCTCGCCGAGGGCAGCCATGACGCGCGCGGCTTCTTCCGGACCCAGCTTCTGGCCGAGCATTTCGCGGATCTTGCCCATCAGCTCGTCGTCTTGGGCGACCGGCTTGGGATCGACCACCTCGTCGTCCTCGTCCTCACCAATCGGCGCCACGGCCGGGTCGGTGAACACCTCGATGACCTCTTTCAGGTCTTCCAGGTCGGCGTCCTGCGCCAGCTTGCCCTTGAAGTGGTTCTGCATGGCGCGCACGATGCGCGGCAGCTCCGACTTCAGGCTCTTGCGGCTGACGCCCTTGAGGAAGGGGGTCAGGTCGCCCAGTGCCGCGTCCTGGGCCAGCCGGGGCCGGATATGCGCCCCGAGTGCCCCGGCGACGACGGCGGCGGTTTTGCTCAGTTTCATTTTCGGGATCTCCGAAGGGTTGAGGGTACTGCTGTCGCCTACGACGACGTCCGGGCCTGCGCGGCCCACTTCGACAAGCGCGACGTGATTGCCGCGGATGTCTCGCATCACCCCGTCGTATGCAACGCCTTCATAGACGCCGGGCGTCATGTCGGCCCGGTAGCGATAGGCGCTCGAAAGCTCCTTTTGCTCTTCGGATTCGATCAGCGCGATCGCGACGGCGTCCCACACGACGAGGGAATTCTTGAGGTACGGCGCCTGGTAGGAGGCGTTCGAACCCGTGGCCCCGACCACGAACTCTTTCTGCGGCTCGGCGGCCGAGACGGGGATGTGCTTGGACAGCAGCGGGATGTTGTTGAAGGTCGGCGCCGCCTTTTCCAGTTCCTGCGGATCACGCAGCAGGAAGTAGATGCGGTTGGCGTCGAGCCCCAGGGTCTCCCAGTCCGGGATTTCGTTGCCGCGGTACGGGTTGACTGTGGCCTTGCTGATGTTGCTGATCTCGACGTGCATCCGCCCGTCCACGTCGATCCGGCGGACGGTGGCGCGGTCGAAAGCCAGGCCGTGGTGGTTCTGCTGTGTCATGGGTCGAATCCCGGGATGATGCTGATGGCCACGCAGCGGCAGTTCGGCAGCTCGCCGGGGCGGATGTACTCGCCGTCGATGAGCATGCCCTTGTCTACGTCGTAGACCTTGCCGTCGGCTTCCTGGTGCGACTTGCGCGGGTGCTTGCCGCCACGAGAGTGCCGCCACTTGGCCTGTTTGATGCCCAGGCCCTGCTGGCGCACGCGCGTGATGGTGGCCGTGGCCTTGTTGTTCTGGTCGCGGGCGATGAACGCCGCGCGCCGCTTGGTGACGCCGTAGCGCTTCTGCAGATCCTCGACCAGCCCTTCCAGGTCACGGCCCTGGGTCACGGACCGCATGACCATGCCCTGCACGTCCTGCAGATGCTCGGCGGCGATCGACTTGATCAACCCGACGTTCTCCTGCACGGTGGCCTGGAAGACGTCGTTGGCCGCCCGGGTCAGCTGGAACTGCACGCTGAACCCCTTCTGCCGCAGGGCATTCCGCAGCGAGATGTCCGCCGCGCTCATCGAGGTCTCGGCGAACTCGCTGGCAACCGGCTGGGCTGCCTCGTCGAAGCGGCGCTGCCACTGCTTGGCCAGGCGCCGCATCATCTTGGTCAGCGCCATGGCCGGGCTCTCGTCCTGGGCGATCTCGGGCACGTTGCGCCGGTAGGCCGCCGTCAGCCAGTACACCAGGGACCGCTGCATCTCATCGATGAGGCGTTCCAGGCGCTTGCGATAGGCGGCCTCGATCCCCTGGTTGGCGTGCACCGGCCGCAGAGCCTGGTCGCGCCCCGTGGGCGATACCAAGCCGGCGGCCAGCTCCGCCTGAAGCCGGCGCCCGTCGGCCGTGACATACCGGCGACGCCGCAACATCTTGGCGCGATCGGTCTCAGGCATTGGCGTTTTCCTGCAGTTCGTCGTCCAGGGGCGGCGGCGCGCCGGGAACCAGGTCGGGCACACCATCGCCGTCGTCGTCGGCCAGGTCCAGCGAGTGATATCCGTTCGTCTCGTCCGCCGCCACGCGCTCGCGCTCTTCCTGCGGGCTGATGGCACCGGACTCGATCAGCACTGCGCCGGTGTCCGCGTCCAGCTTGCGCACCTCGGCCAGCTCCTTCTCGCTCATCTGCCACAGCGGCACGAAGCTGAAGGTGATGTCGGGGTCGATCTCGCCGAACTCGCTCAGCTGGATCACCTCCAGGCACTGCTGCAGCGGGTCGCGGAACACCGCCTCCTGGGCCGAGAGCATCTCGTCGTAGAAGACGCGGATTTCGCCCTCGGCCGTGGCGTTCAGCCCGCTCGGCGTGATGCCCGTGTACTTCACCAGCGGGATACCCGGCACCACGCATAGCTGCTCCAGTGACTGGTTCTGCAGCGCATCCAGGCCCGACAGCGGCACGTTCTCGAAACCGAATTCTTCGTCCGCCTGGTTGACAGCGAACACGCCACGATTTGACCGCGTCCGGTTGAACACGTCGATGCGCGCGAACACGTCATCACCAGGGTCACCCGACAGGATCGACTCCAGATTGGTCTTGAAGACCCCCACCGAGAACCCATCGATCAGATTGGCCACCGCCTGGCGCGTCTTCAGCCAGTTGTTCACGTATGGAATCGTCAGCTGGGTCAACGACATGCCGCCGAAGTTGTACGACGGCTTCAGCAGGTCCGGCACCTCGCGAGACACGATGTTCAGGAGGCGGCTCGAATGCACCTGGCGCCCCAGCACAAACCAGGACGTCGGCTTGTAGAAGTCCGGCCGCATCGGGTTGTCGCTGTTGTAGAGGTACGGCGTCGTCCAGACCGGGTCGATGACCTTGAAGCCCACCAGCGCGCCCTTGGCGATCTTGGCTGGACTCTTGACCAGGATGGATTTCAGTTCATCCGGGTCGGCCCACGCCAGCATGCCGCTCGGCGTCTTCACGTCGATGTAGATCTGCGACCGGCCGAACAGGCCGTCCTGCAGCGCAGCGAGGCGGAACTTGGCGCGCAGGCGATGCCGGCGCATGGCCTTCTCGATGACCTCGAGCTTGTCGCTCTTGTCGTCTTCGCCCTTGACCTCCAGCTTGATCCACTTCCGGGTCATCTCCTTGGCGATGACGTCGGACATCTTGCGGTACTCGGGGCGCTGGGATAGCTCGGCCAGGTAGGGATAGCCGATGAAGCCCATCCCGGCGTAGGCCTCGCTCACGTAGGCGTAGACCGGCGACATGTCCGAGTCCTGGGCCATCATGGCCTTTTCCATCGTGGCGGGGACTACGCCGGGAGCGACGGCGGGGCGCTTGAACTCTCCCACGGGCGTGGCCACGGGCTCGGCCGGCGGGATGTTCGCTTTCCCCAAGGCTTCCAGGCTGATTTTCATCCCGGGCTCGCGGCGCGCAGCCGGCTCCCTCGCGGGGGCCGTCGCCGGCGTCCTGCGGAGGATCCAGTCGAGTAGTTTCATGCACGCCTCAATGCGTCGGGGTTGATTTGCATCGGCCGCTTGGTGATCAGCTCGGCGAAGGCCCGTGAGAGCCCGTCGATCTGATCGTCATGCTTGCCGTTCGGGAAAGACCGCATTTCGTCGATCAGTGGCTTGTTCCACTCGCCGCGCACCATCAGCACGTTGCCGACGTTCACCTGGGCGGCGAACGGCTCGGCGCGCACGACCTTGTCGCCGCTTTCCGGGCTGCTCACGATCCGGTAGCCGGGCATGCCGCGCGTCAGGTACAGCACCTGCGTCTTGCCGGCCTGGCCTGGGTCCTGCGGGATGCTGATGCGCACCTGTCGGCCGTCCAGCGCCGCGGTGTTCTCCAGCGCCTTGTCGCGGCGGTCTGGGCCCCACTGGCCGCGCACCATGTCGCCGATCACGTACTGACCGGTCGGCAGGCGGCCCAGCTTCGGGCCGGCGGTGAAGTCGCCCGCGCCGTCCGTGCTGGCGAAGTCCCAGCCGCGCACCCAGTCGATGCGGCCGGCGGGCAGCGCGTCGATGACCTGGATCTGGTCGGGCTTGAACAGGTCGCCATCCAGCGGCGTCGGCAGCTGCTGATACAGCGACGACCAGGTCCGCGAGTTGCTTTCGAACTGCGCCCAGTGCTGGCGATCGAACCATTCCGGCCAGAGGTATTCCCCCCTGGCGCGCCCGAGCGGGTCGCTGTCGACGTCGCAGCGCGCCTGGATGCACAGCACTTCCCAGTCGTTGCCGTCCTTGCAGCGGATCAGCCCGCTTTCGCCCTTCCAGTCATCCGGCAGGATGCGACCGGCCAGGTCGTCCTCGTGCCACCGGGTGGTGATCAGGACAATCCAGCCGCCGGGGATCAGGCGCGTCTTCAGGTCGTCTTCGTAGGCATCCCAGGTCTTGTTCCGGATCGTCTCCGAATTCGCCTGCTCGCGGCCCTTGATCGGGTCATCGATGATGATGCCGTGCGCACGGTTGCCGGTGATGCCGGACAGGATGCCGCAGGCCATGTACTCGCTGCCGTTGGACAGCGCGAATTCCTGGGCCGCGTTCGAATCCGACACCAGGGCCGCGCCCCAGATATTCCGGTACCGCGGCTGCTTGATGATCGAGCGCGTGCGGCGCCCCATCTTGCGGGCCAGGTCGTCGCCGTAGCTGGCCAGGATGACGCGCCGGCCTGGCGTGGCGCCCAGGTACTTCGAGGGAAACACCACCGACGCATACGTCGACTTGGCGCTGCCCGGCGGCATGCAGACTATCATCCGCCCGTGCCGGCGCTGGCTGGTCTCTTCCAGCTTGGTCAACAGCAGCCGGTGGTGCACCGCCATGGTGGTCTCAATGGGCTCGAAAAACTCGGCGTCCGGGTCTTCCTCGTCCACCGGCCGGCCTGGCACCTCGATCGCGTTGGCGTACTTGAGGATGTCAGCCCTCGCCCGCCTCCGGATCAGCAGCTCCCGGGCCGCTTCCTGCCGCGAGGGCAAGTAGCTCTTCGTCTGTGAGGTCATCGGCCTTTCGCTGCGTCGTGTTCAGGTTGATCTGCTGCGGCGTCGGCAAGATGCCGTAGGCCTCGCGCTCCAGCGCGATCAGCACCTTGAGCGTTTCGGCCAGCTTCTTCAGCCCGTCAATGCGGGATGCCATGGAAATGGCGCGGTTGTAGACCGTCTCTCGCTTTCCCTGGGCGCCGTCTTCGTCACTGCGCAGGAACTCGGCCAGGTCGCGGAACAGTTCGGGATGGCCGGTCTCGGCCTCCAGTTCCACCAGCATGGCCTCGGTGGCCTCGCGCATCCGGCGGATGGTCGACTTGTGCTTTAGCTTGACGTCGGCCAGCGCCTGGGCGCCGATGGCGATCTCTTCCTTGACCCGGTGCGCACTCGATTCACTGCGGGCCGTGGACTGCGTACTTAACCTGCGTACCTCCTCCCTGCGCACCAGCTCGTCCGCCTTGGCCTGGACTCTGGCGTTCAGGTCGCGGGGCCACTCGTCGCGCTTGGCGCGCTTTCGGATGGCCCCCTCGGTGATGCCGTGCAGGGTGGCGAGTTCGCGCAAGGACATGACGCCCGCGCGGTAGCCCGCCTCGATGCGCTCCCAGTCGGGTGGCGCCTTCTTGGGCTGTGTCATTCGGTTCTCGGTGTGGTTGCCCCCATCCGACTACCCGCCACGGCGGGCTGGGCGCGGCGGTTCTCGTCGTGCTGGCCGCCGGCGACAAGACCGGAAAGAAGTGCCCCGCGCATTTGCCCCTGCGCGGGCGCCAGGCCAGCTGAGGCGACTCATGGGGGTGTTCAGTGCTTCAGCTCACCGTCGATGGCGATCATGAAGCCGGGGTGTTCGAATTCGGGGTTGATAGCCTGCATGCAGTCGACCGCGACGGCCCAGATCCAGTCTGCGGCATCCAGCATCCACTCCGGCCACCAGTTGCGCACGGCAACACGCGGAGCTTCGCCATACGGATCGCCCAGGTAGACCGGGACGATCTTGTAAAGCCGGCCGTAGTGCGTGTAGTCCTGGGCCAGTTGCTCGGGCGTCAGGCGTTTGAGAATGGCCATGCGGCCTCCATGTGGGTTGTGGGGCCCCTCCCCCAAGCACGCGTTGCACGTGGCGCTGTGTGGCGCAGGGAGACTTCGGGCGGCGCCGGTCGGAGCCAGTGAGACGGGGTCATCCCCGCGCGCAGCGGCCGCGGCGGCTCACTGCTGTCTGGTCGATTGCGGCGGCTGTTCCCACAGAGCAGAGGCCGGAGCGTGACGTCTGCCAGCCGGTGCCCATGCGGCCCGGCGGACGGTTCTCTCTGGCCCCTGCTCTCTGGAAACAAAAAAGCCCGCGCAAGGCGGGCACCCCTGAGAGGAGGGTAAAACTAGGCCAGCTGTAAGGGCCGCTGGATTCTCTCCATCAGATCCCCATACCGCTGTTCAAAAATTGGCTTCTGGCGCTTTCGATCCAGGAGCAGGTGTGAGCCGAACGATGCTCTGGCCTTGGAATCCGCGTCCTTGGCCAAGAGCGCGTTCATCTGTTGCCACAAGCCGCTTCGGCCGGCATTGATGTACTCGGCCATGGCGTTGAATGCGTGGATGAAGCGAATCCGCGTCAGCCTCGCCTTCTCGCCAGTGAAGCTCATCGCGAGCTCGGACAGCCCGTCCTTGGTCATAAGGTAGAGACGGCGCAACTGCCCTTTCGCGTCCAGATCTTCAACGGGCTCAAAATTGAGCCGGTAATGCTCTTGCACTTCTGGACTGCTGCTGTCTCGAATAGCGTCAACGGCGCGTAGAACGTTCTTGTGCTGCTTGCCGAACGCGCGGGCGACCTTCCGGGTGTCGGTAATCAGCTTGTCGCCGTCCACCGTCACCAGCTCCTGTATTTCCTTCAAATCCATGTCGCACCTCTCAGGTGTAGAAACAGAAAAACCCGCCGTGGCGGGTTCAGGTTCCGGTCTTTGCCGGTTTGGTCTATGTAGGGATGGAATGAAAAGGTGCAGATGCACCTATGTCGTCAGCTCGATCACGCTCAGACGACGACGCCCGCAATGCAAAAAGCCCCGGCCATTGGCTCGGGGCTTTTCTTCCGGAAACGCGACATCCGCCTACGGGCATCAGTCTCGTCGTTAGACGGTAGTCATCACGGATTGAGGGGGATTATGCACCCGTGATACGAACTTGGCAACATAGAACTCGAATTCGTGAACGGCACGGACCAGAATGTCGTCGAATTCCCGCACCCGCATCCCCTGCATCCGGCAAATGATGGCCGGCGGCTGCCGCAGAACGTAGTAGGACCGCAACAGCGCCGTTTCTCGCGGAAGCCCTCGGTATCCCGCTGCCGTGCGCCAGCAAGCCTCGATCAACTCCGCATCCGCCTCGTCCTTCTCCGGTCGCGGCTGCTCGCTGTCCTCGCCACGCGGTAGCTTGCCCGCCCTGCGGGCCAGTTCCTGGCACACCTGATACGTGGGCGAGACCGAGAACGATGGCCGGTCTCGCATGACGGCTCCCCAGTTCTCAAGCCGTTCGTGAAAGTCGGCCGGCAGGCGGTCTAGCAGCAGTTTCGGCATCTTCATGGCGCGGTGCGCTCCTCGTACTTCGAACAACGTTGGCCGATCTCTTCGCCCAAGGCGCACCGCAGGACGCGGCGTCCGCCGAAGGGATTGGTGATCAGGCGGATCTCCCTGCAGCCGGCGCAGGTGCGCGCGGGCGGCGGTTCTTGGCGGCGTTCCAGCAGCTTGGCCGGGTCGCCGCGCTCGGATTGGGTGGCCCAGGTCATGCGGCACGCTCCCGGATGCCAGCCAGCGAATGGATGGGGTCTTGGGCCGCGCGTGCGCGCTTCGCCAGATCGGCCATGGCTGGCGAGAGAACAAATGGGCGCGGCGCCACCTGGGTGCCAGGCACGACCGCGACCGGTCCGGCGTAGGGCTTCTCTGGCGCAGTTGCCGGTGCCGCCTTTCTGGCTGGCTGCGCCAGCGCGCTCGGCTTGGGGCGCCGCGCTATGTCGCCTCGTGCCTCACGGACAGCCCGTGCGATCTGGTGCACGCGCGGCTGGGTGATGCCGTAAACCTTGGCCAGCGCCGGGCCGCTCTCGCCTGCGGTGAGCCGGCGCTCGATTTCGATGTTGCGCGCGCGGGTCGCGGCGCCCTGGTTCGGGTTGCTCATGCTTTGCGCTCCTGCGCCACGGCCCAGTGCAGGATCGCCAGGGCGTCGGCGTCGTTGTCCGATTCCGGGCGGAAGCCGCGGGCGCGCGCCTCGGCGATCATGTCGGTTTTGTTGGCGCGGCCGCTGCCGGTAAAGCTCTTTTTCACCGTGGCCAGGTTCACGCCGGTCGCCGTGACGTTGAAGCCGTCGCAAACCATGTGCGTGATCGCTTGGAAGGCGCCGTAGGCGTGGGCGGCATCCCAGAGCGGTCGACCCTTCACCTCATGGCGGATGACCAGCTCGTACACCACCCGGTGGATCTGCTCTTCGTGGATGAAACCAGCCAACCACGCGCGGTACCGTGCCCACTTCTGGCCCTCAGACCAGGACTTGCGCGGCGTGAATACCTCCGTGCCATGGCGGGTAGAGCCGTCGCGCCGGCGTAGCGCGAAGCCGGTCTTCGTGCCCAGGTCCAGCGCCAGGATGTTGACGTTCAGGCCCGACTCGGCGCCCGGGCCCGAACTTTCCGAATTTCGAAAGTCGGCAATTTCCGGCCCCGCCCATGGGTCCGCCGGCTCGATGTTAATTTTTGCCAGCTCGGCTGTAGGCGCTCCCGCGCGCGCGTAGCTGCCCGCCAGCGTGCCGGCCATCGGGTCGTAGGGGTCGGTGAGGTTCGGTGAAGCGTTCATGCGAGAGCTCCGATCATGTCGATGGGTTGGCGACGCTTGTCGCTGGTGAATTGCAGGCTGTCGGTGTGGCGCCAGAGGTTGATGCGGCCCTCCCATTCACCGTGACGGTTCTTGTCGCAGATGAGCATCGTGTCCGGCAGGTCAAGCAACTCTGCAGAGGCCTCGCCGTTCTTGCGCAATTCGGCCTCAACCATTCGTTCCTTGCGCTTGTTGCGCCACACGGTGAGCATCTGGTCGACCTGGTCGACGATGGCGCCGGAGCCCTTGGCGGAGAACTTGCCGGGGATGGCGTCTTCGTTCTCGCCCTTCTTGGCGTGGTGCACCAGGTGGATGTGCATGCCCAGGTCGCGCGCCAGCGTGCAGAGCATGTCCACGAAGTCCTTCTGGCCGTTGTAGTCGTCCTCGCCGCGGACGCACTTCATCAGGCTGTCGATCACCAGGTGGCGGACCTTGAGGCGGTCGGCGCAGTAGCGCGCCACCGCGTACAGCATGGCCGGCTTGACCGTGCCCTGCTGGTCGTACAGCCAGAGGCGATCCCGCGACCAGTCGATGAGGCGGTCGACGGCCTGCACGCTCGGCCGACTGTTCATCGCGGTCTGGCGCAGCATGCGCTTGAGGGTCGACTGGGGCTTCATTTCGAACGAGGCGATACACACCCGCTCATCCTGGCAAGCGAAGCCGATACAGGCCTGGCCCAACAGCTCGCTTTTGCCGTGGCCGTTGATGCCTTGCCACAGCGTCACCTCGCCCGGGCGAAAGCGCAGCAGGTCGTGAGTCTTGGCCCAGGGCAGCTTCGCGCCAGTGATCTGCTCGCCGTGCTCGACGGCGCGCACCAGCTCGTCGCGCCAGGCCTCGGCGGCCAGCACCTTAGCCTGGGGCTCGGTTTCGGCCATGTAGGCCTCGAAGTCGACGTCGGCGGGGCTGATGATCTGGCTCATGCTGGGAATTCCTCGATGGTGGTGCCGGGCTGCCAGATGGCCAGCCCCCAGTCGCCGGACGCGATGACCTTGGCGGGAGAGCATTCGGTCAGGCGGCGCAGCACCTGCAGCGCCCGGGCCCGCGTCGGCGCCAGCAGGTGCACGACCGTGCCCACCACCGTGCGCAGGTCGAGCGTGGCCACGTTCTCGTCGTCGTGGATGTGGATCTCGGCATGGCCGACCCAGCGGCCATCCGTCATACGGCCGATCATGGCCTCGGGGTGGGTGAAGCTGCCGTGGCGCTGGCCGGCCGGCACGCAGGCCACCCAGACGTCGACGGGTCGGTAGCCCGCCATCCGGGCATCGAAGAGGGTCTGGTGTCCGATCACACAGCCCCCTTCCACGGTTGGTCTTCTCCGGGAACCGCCGGCGCGGCGCCGCCCTTGAGCTCGTAGAACGAGTCCCAGGCGTGCAGGACGGACTGCCCGATGACCGCGCCCGCGTCGTGGCCGGCAGATCGCAGCGTGTCCAGCTTGGTCACCGCCAGCTTGCGGGCGGCGTCGGTCATGGGCTTTTTCTTCTTTCGCCGCATTTCCTCGAACTGCTGCCAGGGTTCGGCAGGAACCCAGTCCGGCAACGTCCAGCCCTCGACCCCCGGCAGGGGGCTTTGGGGGTTATCTTTTTCTTCTCTATTCTTCTCTTCTCTAGTCCGCTTTTTGTCCGCTTGTGAAGCGGACAAATTTCGGTCGATTCTCTTCCTGTCGGCGTCCTGTGCGCGCTTCTTGGCGGACTGCCCGTTATGCTCGTCGAACTCGGGCATATAGAGGGAATTTCCGTCAAATTCCAGCCAGCCGACGGAAATCATGGCGTCCGAAAATCCGGGAAAGCCGACGGTCTCGTCCATCACCTTGGGCGTATAGCCTTCCAACTTTCCATCGATCGAGTGAGCATCGAAGATCCCCCAAACGGACAAAAGTCCGCCAATCACGCGCAATCTGTCCGCTTGGCAAGCGGACGCAATGCGGACAACTTTCGGATGCGTCGGCAGGTCGACGCGCATCTTGATCCAGTCAGCAGCCATGGGCGGCTCCTTCTTTCATCTTCTCGGCGCGCACGGGCTCCCACCGGGTGTATGCCCAGTCGAAGGTGGCGCGCTTGATTTCTCGATCGATCCCGCTCTGGTCGTAGAGCGCATGGCAGAAGTGGCAGGCGGGAACGGTGAAACGGTCGTGAACCTTCAGGCCCATGCCCTTACCCTCGTTCTGGTGGGCAGGCACGACCGTGGGGTCGCCTTCGTAGCTGCAGCACCCGGCGAATTGCAGGTAGCAGCGCTCGCCGCGGCACGCGGCCAGGTACTTCGGTTCGTGGCCGGGGCGCTTCTTCGGCGCGCGGCGCTTGATGGCGGCACGCTGCAGCGTGGACTGCCGCGCCAGGGTGGCGCTGGAGCCGCTGGAGAGCCGGAATCCGGTGGCGCGCAGTGGGGTCTTGCGGGTCAGGGGTGTGGAGCGCTTGAGCATCACACCGCCTTCACTTCAAGATGTACGCCGCGCGCTGCAAAGTCGTCTCGCACCGCGTTCGCATACTTGGTCAATTGGCTGGTGTTCATCCTGGACGTGACCGGAAACACACGCATGGCCAGCAATTTTTTCTCGTAGGACAGCGGCTTGATGGCGCCGTCGTAGGCCTCGCGGAATTCTTCGTCCTCAGCACGCAGGATGGGCACGCCGTGGTGCAGCTTGCAGTAGCACTTCCAGCCCAGCGCATCGTCTTCCGGCAGCGCTTCGGCGATCTCGCCGTACCAGGCGTGAGAAAACGAGTTCTGGGCGCGCGTGCGGGGCTTCTGGCGCTCGCGCACCACCACCTCGTAGGGACGCTCTGCATCCACGGGCAGGCTCGCCACAAACGCCTGCGCGGCTTCCTGCTGGCTCGGGCCCAGCAAAATGAACTTCTTGGGGTTCAGCAGGCGCTGGTGCATGGCTATGCCGCCCCGCACGTGCCCTGGCTCAGCCGGGCGCGGCAGCAGTTGGCGCCGATGGCATTGCCACGGGCCAGATAGTCCATGTACCACTGCTCTACGATCGACAGGCCGAACACCTCCAGGATGGCGTCCAACTGCTCCAGCTTGATGCCGGCGTTGTTGTTCAGCACCTGGGTGATAGACGATTCATCTTTCCATCCGGCCGCCTGCATGACCTCGGCGCGCCTGGCCTTGGACATGGTGGTCAAGGCCTTGCGGATCAGGGTCTCGCCCTGCGGCTGGGATGAAGAGGGAATTTGAGGGGCGTTCATGAGGCTTCAACGCTGTTCAAGTGAAAGGGAATGCTGCTGAAGGCGACCTTCGCCAAACTGGCGGCATGAAAAATCTGACCGAAACCGAAAAGCTGCTGATCACCGCCCAGGACATGGCCCGCCGGACCTTCGTGGACCCGTCCGAGGCTGCGGTGATGGCCATCTTTGAAGAGCTGCGCGCCGAGCGCGACCGCATGGCCTGGGCCACCGACGACCGCGTCGGCGCGACGGTGCATTGAGCTATGACGGCCCGAAACTGGCGAGAACCCCATCCTGCGGCTACGATCGGCGTTGCCCGGACAACCCGGGCGTGGCGACCAACCACAACCAACTTTCCCCACAGGAGGGGTTCTCATGACAAAGAAGGAATACGGACTGGCCCGCGAGTTCTTGGAGAAGATCCTCACAACGCAACCGAATCTGTTCAACGGAGTGCACCCGCGGGATCTCAATGGCAAGGCCATCGCGGAGTTCGCTTGGGGCTTCATGGAGACGTACGTTCGGTTGGAGCAGGAGAAGACGAAGGACTGATCCCGTTCAGCAGTCCCCAAGCTTCCAGGGCCGCTTCTGCCACCAGGCGGGCGGCCTTGACCGCATCGTCTTCACCGTTGTCCCGCAATGCATTGACCGCGCTCTGGGTAGCCGCGCCGATCACGTCGCGCTGGATGTCATGCGGGATGTCGCCCGCTTTGATGTCGTTCATCAATTTCTCCTGGGTGGGTCAGATATCGGTGGGACCGATGGGGATGCGGTTGTCCTGCGGGTCGGGATCACGCATGGCCGGCCTCCTGCTGGGCCGGCGCGGCGGTGGCACGGCGTTGCCGCTTCGAGCGGCGCAGGTATGCCCAGTCGACATCCGGCAGCAGCTCTTCGCAGGTCACCGCACCGCCGGTGTGGCGCTCGATGGAGGGGCATCGCTTCGCCGGAACCTCACGGATTCCAGCGGCCCATTGGTAGACCGATACGGAAGGAACATTCAGCGCCTTGGCGAGTTTTGCCTGGCGACCGCGCTCTTGAGCGATGTATTCGGAGAGTTTCATGGCGCCTAGCTTAAGCGATTCGCTTAACGACAGTCAAGCGACAAATACAGCAATTCGCTCATCCTCATATTTAGCGAATTGCTATCAAATGGCGGCCATGAAAGCCGTCTCCGAAATCCGCCTTGAAAACCTTGAAGCCCTTGTCCGGGAGGCAGGGACCGCCGAGCATTTGGCCGAGCGGTCCGAACTTTCCCCGGTCTACCTGAGCCAAATTCGCAGCCGAACAATTGACCGAAAGACCGGGAAAGCTCGGAATCTTGGCGATAAGGCCGCCCGCAAGCTCGAAAGCGGGATGGGCAAGCCGGTTGGTTGGATGGATGCTCAACACGCCGCAGCAGCTGCGCCTGAGCCATCGCTGGCCCGTTCGCTTCGCCTGCTGCGCATGGCGCGTGGGATGACGCTGCCGGAACTGGCCTCCCAAGCTGGACTCGTTGTGTCGCACCTGGAATCCATCGAAGGGGGCGCCGATCCGACCAATGACGAGCGCCACGCCCTAGCGGCAGTGTTCGATCTGTCCGGGGAAGAGCTTTCCCAGCGCCCGGTCATGTCGCTTGACGACGCTCGGCGACTTCTGGACGTCGCCCAGAGTCGAGTCCACAATGGCACGCAGCCGCAAAAAGACGCGCATGTCGCCGAAGATCAAGACCTCGAGTACATCGGGCCCATCACAAAAGAGCCAAGGAGAATCCCTGTCGTGGGAATAGCGCAGCTGGGGGAGAACGGGTATTACGACGAATTGGAGTTCCCGGTGGGGCACGGGGACGGCTATCTGGTGCATCATTCGCGTGACACCCAGGCCTATGCCCTGAAGGTTCGGGGTGACAGCATGACACCCGCCATTCGCAATGGCTGGTATGTTTTGGTCGAGCCGAACTCCCCTCCCAGGCCAGGTGAGTATGTGGCGCTCATGCTCGCCGACGGTCGAAAAATGGCCAAGGAATTGCTCTTTCAGCACCGTGATGGCGGCGTCGAAGTGATGTCAGTGAATGGCAATATGAGGCTCAGTTTCTCCGCGACAGAAGTGGAGAAGATTCACCCCATCGTGGGCGTTTTCCCGCCCAGTCAAGTCAGGGAGTTCTGATGCACCGTACCTGTTGGATTGCCGCGGTCTTATTGGCGCTGGGCTTTCAAAGCGCCAATGCCGAAAGCCCTGCGATGGACCCCGAGGTCGGTCTCAGCTGCCGATTTCTCGGTAAAGCGGCCGAACAGGCTGCCTCCCTGCGAAAGAGCGGTGTCACAGAGAAGAATGCGCATGATGGCGCCGACGCGATCATGTCCGAAGTTCCGAACGTGACCGCCACGCAAGTTGAGGTCTATCACGCACTGATTCGCGCTGCGTACAAGGGCAAGCCTGAAGACCCAGTAGAAGCGCGGCTACGTGTGTTTCGCACCTGCATAGACCGAGCCAAGACAATCCCTAGATGACTGCCCAGTCACGCCAACCGCCCGAGGGCGGTTTTTTTTCGCTTGTGAAATTTGGATAAGCACGTCGCTTAAAAATATTTAAGCGATACGCTTGACGACCATTAAGCGACTCGCTTAATATTCTCCCAACACCTCCCCACCCCGGGGAGAACGGGAGAACAGCATGGCAAGCGATCTGATCCTCACCCCGGACCAGCAACCCCGCGTCATCGCCTTTGACGATTGGATGGTGTGGGCGCGTGATGCACAAGGCCGCATCGTCGAAACGTGTACTGAAATGTGGCCCGAATGGCTGGACGAAGCCCGCGACCCGTCCGACATGGAAACCGACGAATATCGCGCCGCCGTGCTGCGCATCCTGCGCACGAAGCGGCCGCAATGGCGCGATGCCCTGGCTTTCGCAGAAGACCAGGAACACCGCGACATGATTCTGCGCGACCTGGCTTCGCTGGAAGCCGCGCAGGCCGCGTTCATCGCCGGCACCACCGCCTGACCTTCCCCACCCGCCCCGGGTGCCGGGGCAAGGAGACAACCATGGAACAGCAAACCAAGCCGAAGGCGACCGATGCCGAAGCCGTGCACGTCATGCGCCAGTACGGCGGCTCGTTCGTGAAGCAGTTGGCGCAGTTGTGGCTGACGGCTGACCCGATCAACAAGGCCCGCGTGGCGGAAGCCTTCCAGCCCGAGTTCGACCGCTACCGTGCGGACGCCGCCACCCTGGCGCATTACCAGGGCCTGGCGCGCGAGGCCGAACTGGCTTCGAGGAACTGACCATGGCCCACCCCCAACGCAAGCTGACGCCCGCGCAGGAACTGCGCATTGACCTGGCCGGCGATGTGCGCGCCGCGCTGCGCGACGGGCTGCACGAGGTCGTGCGCTACGCCGTGGCCGAGCCGAACCGCCAGCCGGTGGCGCATGCCGTCTACGAGGGCAGCATCGGTAATCAGGCCCTGACCGAAGCCTTCGAGGCGGTGGCCAAGGCCTATGCCTACGGCGACACCTTCGGCCGGATCGGCGAGCTGTTCAGCAAGTTCATGGACGGCGCCAGCGCGCTCTACGTGGAAGACCTGGCCGACGCTATCGAGGACCCCGAGCGCCAGTTGGATGTGTCGTTCGAACTGCCGACGCGCCGCAAATGATGACCTACGCCATGTGGGGCTTGGCTGCCCTTTACGCAATTGCACTGATCGGCGACGAGATTGCAGCGCGCCGTAGGAGAAACGCATGACGACGAATCACACCCCGGGCCCGTGGAGTTTGGAAACCGTTCGCACATCTTCCGGCGTCTGCCACAAGGTGGGCCCCTTTCCCGGCCGGCGAGAAGACCACCCACCGCGCCACGCTTGCCTGTACGCGGACTATCCCAGCGACAGCAACCCGGCCGACCAGGAACTGCTGGCCAACGCCCGCCTGATCGCTGCCGCGCCCGAGCTGCTGGAAGCGCTGGAAGAGGCGGTTGACCTGGCCTGGATCGTAGATTCGCACCAGGTGCAGTTCGACCCCACCGTGATTTTCAGCGAGTTCTACGACTTCAGTGGTGTGGATGGCACGAGCCGAATTGAGTTCCACGGCCAGCATGAGTGCATCGTCTGGCCCGGTACCAAATGGTCTGCCTACTGCACCTACGACGGCTCCCTGTGGTTCGAGAAGTTCGACACCGCCGAGGAAGCCAAAGAGGCTTGCATGCGTCTGCTGGACAAGGTGCTGCCCGACCACTCGGCGATGCGCGCCCGCGCGGTCATCCGCAAAGCCCGAGGTGCCGAATGATCCGCCGCCTCCTGAAAGACCGCGACAACCGCGTCGCCGCCTACGTGGTGGCCGGACTGCTGACCGCGCTGATCTTCGGCTATGGCGAGCGCCAGCAGACCGATGCCAAGTCCACCCCCTACCCCACCTGCGAAGGCTGCGGCAAGACCGCTGTGGCCGCCAAGGAATAGCGCCATGGACCCGGACGACGAAGACGCCGCACTGGCGCATCAGCAGCAACAAGAGCAGCAGCAATCCGAAGCACCACCCCCTGAAAGGAAATGACCATGAAGTTCGAAAAAGCCGTGAGAAAGAAGGCCAAGCTACGGCTGGCACTTACCGGCCCGAGCGGTTCCGGAAAGACCCTGTCCGCCCTGCTGCTTGCCAAGGGCATCGGCGGCACCATCGCCGTGCTGGATTCGGAGCGCGACAGCGCGAGTCTGTACGCCGAGCCGATCACGCTTCCCGGCGGCGACGTGGTGACGCCACCAGAATTCGATTCGCTCAGCCTGTCGGCGCCCTACACGCCCGAGCGCTACATCGAGGCAATCCGGGCGGCCGAAAGCGCCGGCTACACCACGATGATTATCGACAGCATCACGCACGAATGGAGCGGCGTGGGCGGCTGCCTGGAGCTTGTCGACGAGATCGCCAAGGCCCGGTACCGCGGCAATAGCTGGTCCGCATGGAACGACGTCACGCCGCGCCACCGCGCACTGCTGGACGCGATCCTGCAAAGCCCCATGCACATGATCGTCACCCTTCGCAGCAAGACCGAGACGGCGCAGCAGGAAGGCCAGAACGGCAAGAAGAACGTGGTGAAGCTGGGCATGAAGGCCGAGCAGCGCGACGGCTTCGAATACGAAATGACCATCGTGCTGGACCTGGCGCACGACGGCAACTATGCCACCGCCACCAAGGACCGCACCGGCCTGTTGATGGGCCGCGACCCCTTTGTCGTTTCGGACGCGACCGGCGCGGCGCTCCTGAACTGGTTGGAATCGGGCGCTGTGTCCACCCCGGTCGAACAGCCGCGCCTTACTGAAGACGAGGTAGTGGGCCACCTGAACGCCATCAACGACGCGTTCAACGAAGAGGCCCTGCGCACGGCCTACGTCGCCGCCTACAAGGCCGCCACCGCCGCCAATGACGCCGCAGCGATCGCGCAGTTCACGGCAGCCAAGGACGACCGCAAGCTGGCCCTCACACCCATCACCAACGAAGCGGAGGCCGCGTAATGGCCAGCGTCAACAAAGTCATCCTGGTGGGCAACCTCGGGCGCGATCCCGAGGTGCGCTACAGCCCCGACGGCGCCGCCATCTGCAATCTGTCGCTCGCCACCACGTCGTCCTGGAAGGACAAGACTAGCGGCGAGAAGCGGGAAGAGACGGAATGGCACCGCGTCGTCATGTACAGCCGCCTCGCGGAAATCGCGGGCGAGTACCTGGCAAAGGGCCGGTCGGTCTACATCGAAGGCCGCCTGAAGACGCGCAAGTGGCAGGACAAGGACACTGGCGCTGATCGCTACAGCACCGAAATCGTCGCCGACCAGATGCAGATGCTGGGCGGCCGCGAAGACGGCGGCGGCGGTGGCGGAGGTTACGACGACGCGCCCGCGCGCCAGCCGCAGCAGCGCGCCCCGGCACAGCGCCCGGCACCGCAGCAACGTCCCGCGCCCCAGGCAGCACCCGCCGCCGGCCGGTCAGACCTGGCCGACATGGACGACGACATTCCCTTCTAGTTCCTAACTTTCTAAGACGGAGACATCCATGAACATGCCCCTCTACACGCTCGCCCAGGAATACCGCGCGCTCGCCATGCGCCTGGCCGAAGGCGACTTCGACGAGAAAGCCATCGCCGACACCATGGAAGCCAGCGGCCTGCCCGAGCAGATCGGCGAGAAGGCCCAGGGCTGCGAGATGGTCGCGCGCACCTTCGAGGCCGACATCCCGGCGATCGACGTCGAGATCAAGCGCCTGCAGGAACTGAAGAAGGCGCGCCAGGCCCGCGCCGATGCGCTGCGTGACTACCTGCTGCGCAACATGATCGCCAGCGACATCCAGGTGATCGAGTGCCCGCTGTTCCGCCTCAGCGTGGCGAAGAACCCGCCGGCCGTCGAAGTGTTCGACGAGAAGCAGATCCCGCAGGACTACTTCACCAGCCCGCCGGCGCCGCCGCCCCAGATCGACAAGAAGCTGATCGGCCAAGCGCTGAAGGATGGCCACGATGTGCCGGGCGCGCGCCTGCGCCAGGGCCTGCGCCTGGCTGTTCGCTGACCCTTTCCCCAACGTAGCACCCTGGAGCCCTGCCCCATGTTCTCGATTACCGAGCAAACCGCAACCCTGGCGCACATCAACGTGCGCACCGAGCGCCACGGCGAAGAGCCGGCGGGCGCAGCTGATCTGAAGATCCAGTTCACCGCCGGCAATGGCG
The DNA here is from genome assembly GCF_059761975.1 of Achromobacter sp. 46006. Classification (NCBI taxonomy): domain Bacteria; kingdom Pseudomonadati; phylum Pseudomonadota; class Betaproteobacteria; order Burkholderiales; family Alcaligenaceae; genus Achromobacter; species Achromobacter sp. 46006. The sequence continues at coordinate 124,289 of NZ_JCBANN010000001.1, read as the reverse complement.
TGTTGTCCGAGTTCCACCCGCGCCTGCGCCATGCCCTCTACAAGGCCGAGGAAGACCCGGCCCAGGCCAGCGTCGACGGCGTCAAGCCCGAGCCCACCGTGCGCGTGTTCGGCGACCTCATCGAAAAGATCCGCCTCAAGCACGAGCTGGTCGGCGCCAAGGTGCTGATCGACTTCGGCCTGGGCGGCGATTCCGACATCGAGCTGGACACGGCCGACGTTGACGGGTTCTCCGCGGAACTCATGGAAGGCGGCAGCGTGGTCACCACCTTCCGCGTGAAGTGCCACCCGAGCGGCGAGCAGGTCAAGAAGCTCTACGAGGTGCTGGGCAACGAGATCACCATCAGCATCACGCCGGCGGCCGAGAAGCAGGGCTCGCTGGGCCTGGGCGGCAACGAAGACTGATCAATGGCCGGCCCGGCGGCGGGACTCCCTCCCCCATCCGACCGCCGCCGGTGCCCGGCCTCCATATACCGAGAACGACATGAGCCTCTACAACCTGCTTTTCGGAATGAATTCGCAAACCCCGCTGCTGCTCGCGGCGGTCGGGATCCATGAAAATGACGTGCAGCGCCTACGCGACGTGAGCGTAACTCCTGACGGCAGCGAAGTCTTCGTCTACACGCGTACGGGCGGCGGCAATCGCGAGGACTATCCGAACGAAGCCATGCGCAGTGTGCCGGGCTGGGTCAGCAGCGAAGACGACGACTACGACTGCACGTACTGCACCGACACGATTCTGGTCGCGCCCGAATTTCATAGGGACGTTGCAGCCCTTGGAGACTTCTTTGCACACGGGATGCGGCCGGAATTCGCTGCACACCTCGCCAATACTCTCAAGCGTGAGCCGACCGAGGAAGATATCGCCCAGCGCGCTATTGACGCCGAGCGCAAGGAACTGGAACGGACGCGCCACGTTAAGGCGAACGGGCACACCTTCGTCCCCTACGACGATTCCGCCATGGAAACGGCGTTGCGGCTGGCCGAAGCGAATGGCGGCTCGCTGCGTAGCTGCTGGGGAATCCTGCCCATCAAGCTGAATGTTCGAACCGACTATCAGCCGTGGCCGCATGCCAAGGTCGGCGCAGAGCGAATCATCCGCGCGAATATCGACTACGACTTCAAGTGGGGAATGGACACCGCCTACTGGCAACACTGCGTTGGTCTTTTCAGTGAGAAGTACCCGCTATCGATGGCCAAGATCGGTAAAGAAGTCGAAGCCTATCTGGCACGGGAACAGGCGGCCTGACCATGACCCACGCCCGCAAGCCCCGCCGCAAGCAGTACCGGCCGCGCCCGGCCCGCCTGCCGATGCTGATCAAGGCCCAGCAGACCCTGGCGCCGCTGGAAGCGATCATCGACCAGATCGACCGCGACGGCACCGTGACGACCAATGCCCGCGGTGTGCCGATATTCCTGTGCCTGGAGGACGGCGAATGGTACGCCAGCGCGCCGGCAATCGCGGGCATGGCCGACTTCTTCGATATGTGGGCCACCCGCCACGGCAGCCCGTTCAAGGCCGTGGCGCTGCGCCAACTGGCCAAGCGCCTGGAGGTGGGCATGCCCATCGACGCGCCGCTGATGGCCGCCCTGCACGCCGAGATACCCGCCCTTCGCCGCATCGGCGCCGGCCTTACCCAGGCTGACGCGTCCGACCTGCTGCGCCAAACCCAAATCCTTGCCGAAATGGACGCCGCGCGCGCCCAAGGAGCCTGACATGACGAATTCCTACGACGTTGACCACGGCCTGAGCCAATGCCCCCCTGGCCCGCTGGAGCCGGTGGAGATTGCCCCGCAGCCCGGCGCTGCGCCTGCCACGGGCAACACCGCCCGCGACCAGGAGATGTACGCCGCCGGCATCCGGACTGGCGAAGAGAACGCCAAGCACAATGCGGCGATTCGCGCCAGCATGCCGGACGGATGGAAGCTGGTGCCTATCGAGCCGACCGACGACATGGAAGCCGCTGCCGAGAATGACTACGAGCAACGCAGCGAAACCTTCCCCGACTGGAAGGCCAAATATCGCGCCATGCTCGCCGCCGCGCCCGCCGCCCCTGGCGTATCCACGGTGGAGGACAAGCCGGCGTGGCCCTCCGGACTGCTGGACCGAGTCAAGGCCGCCGAGAAGCGTATCCGCGACGGCCACGGCTTGATGCGCGTGCCTGCCGATCCGACCGATCCCGACCTGGTGCTGGCAGAAATCGCCGCACTCATCGAAGGTCGTAAGCCGCCCTTCTGGCTGCGCCCCGCTCCCGCTGCTGGCGATGCGCTGGATGCGGCGCGGTATCGGTTGGCGGTGGCCGACTGCATCCTTGTTCTACGCGGCGATGCCGCTCTAGGCCGGGACGAATGGGACAGCAAGCTGGACGCGTTGGCCAAGACCCAAGGAGCGAAATGATGGGCAGCCAGATCACCGCCTTCATCCTGCCGGACGTGCTGCCTGGCGAACAGTGGAAGCCCAGCAACGGCACAGTCGGGTATTCGTTCGTTGCGCATGTCTGCGGCGACTGCGAGCGGAACCGCAACGAAGACTGCGACATCCTGGCCCGCTCGTTCTGTGGCGAGGCCGTCGAATGGCGAAGCACCGACGAGGGGCAATTCTGCATGGCATATGCCCCGATGGGCGAATGCCTGCCGGAGACGCCTGATCCTCTGACGTTGTGCATGGATTTCGCCGCCATTGCAGCCCAACGTAAGGGGGATGCGTGATGGACAAGTACCAGCAGGCCATCCTGGCGCTGCACGTGGCAGTGCAGGAGATAAACCGGCTCTCGGTGGAAATCGGCCTTGCGATTGAGGCCTCCCTGGTGGCGCAGGATCCGCCAGCCGGCGCGCCTTTCAACGGCCGGCCGCCCGTCAATTGGCTGGAGCGCGCCTATGCGCTCGACCATGACGACGATGGTGACCGGTGCCACGCGTACCACGATGGCGACGTTGCCGCCTATCTGGCTGCCAACTGCCAGCACGCGCTGCGCGCCCACCAGCTCATCCAGCAGCGCAAGGCTGCCAAGGTGGTCCGCGCCAGCGCGCGCCGGTGGATAACGAAGCTCGGCAAAGAGCTCGCCGCCCAGCAGAGCGGCCAGGGCGCGGGGAGGTGAGCATGGCGGCCGCCGCCTACTACAACGAGATCGACCCTTACGCCGCCGACTGGCTCCGCAACCTGATCGCGGCCGGCCACATTGCCCCCGGCGACGTCGACGAACGCAGCATAGAGGACGTACACCCCGATGACCTTCGCCCCTACACACAGTGCCATTTCTTCGCCGGAATCGGCGTCTGGTCGTATGCCCTTCGCCGCGCCGGCTGGCCAGATGATCGACCTGTTTGGACCGGTAGTTGTCCGTGCCAACCTTTCTCCGCGGCAGGCAAAGGAACTGCGTTTGATGACGAGCGGCACCTCTGGCCGGCCTGGCACTGGCTCATTCAAGAGTGCCGCCCTCCAGTCGTCTTTGGCGAGCAGGTTGCAAGCAAGGACGCAGAACCTTGGCTCGACCTTGTTTCGACTGACCTGGAAGCCCTGGCCTTTGCCGTCGCGGCGTGCGCTTTCCCGTCTGCGAGCATCGGTGCTCCGCACATCCGCGACCGAACCTACTTCATGGCCCACGCCGCAGGCCCGGGATTTCAAGGGTGCCAACGCAGCGGGCAACGAGCTGGATCACAACAGCCGGCCGCTGAACGAGGTCGCAGTGCTGGCCGGCTGGCCAACGCCAACAGCGTCGCTGGCGGACAAGGGCGTGCGATCGACGGAAGGCGGGATCCGGGAAGCGATGCGCGGGCACGGGCCGGATCTGGCGGCGATGGCTTGCCTGTCGTCCTGGCCGACGCCCAGCAGCATGATCGTGGATGCCAAGCCGCGCCCGCCGATAACTACTGGCCGCAAGCCCACGGATCCACAGATCGGGCTGGCGGATGTGGCGGTTCATCTGGCGAGCTGGGCGACACCTCGGGCGAACGATGCGGAGAAGCGCGGGGAGTTGGCTCCGGACATCCGGAACGGCCTACCGATGCAGGCGCAACAAACGGGCCCGGCCCGGTTAACGGCCACTGGCGAGCTGCTGACTGGCTCCTATGCCGGGATGGAAAGTGGCGGCCAGTTGAACCCGGCACATTCCCGCTGGCTCATGGGGCTCCCGCCCGAGTGGGACGCCTGCGCGCCTACGGCAACGCGATCAACGCGCAGCAAGCGCAAATCTTCATCGAAGAAAGCATGAGGTGCATATGACCCAACAAGACAACATCAAGGGCGCGGGGAGGTGAGCATGGACCTCAATAAATGCTATCTCGGAGACTGCCGTGATGTGCTGCGAGATTTAGCCACCTCGGGCATCAAGGCCCAAACGTGCGTTACCAGCCCCCCTTACTTCGGATTGCGGGACTACGGCGTCGACGGGCAGATCGGCCTTGAGAGTACGCCTGAGGCGTACATCGCCAAGATGGTCGAGGTTTTCCGCGAAGTGCGGAGAGTGCTTGCCGACGACGGCACGCTGTGGCTCAACATTGGTGACAGTTACGCCGGCGGCGGTGGCGGCAACTACAACAAAACGGGTAAGACGCGGGCCGGGGGTCAGCATGTCACCAACGTTAGAAATCGCCCAGATTGGCTGGCAAAAGCAGAGCTGAAAGCTAAAGACCTGATCGGCATTCCATGGATGCTGGCCTTCGCCCTGCGCGCTGACGGGTGGTATCTCCGTCAGGACATCATCTGGAACAAGCCCAACCCTATGCCTGAAAGTGTGGATGATCGGTGCACCAAGGCGCACGAGTATGTCTTCCTGCTCTCGAAGTCGCCGCGGTACCACTTTGATGCGGATGCGATTAAAGAGCCGGCGGCGGCATCGAGCCACGCTCGTTGGGCGCAGGATGTGGAGGCCCAGCGCGGCAGTGATCGATTCCCGGGAAAATCCAACGGGCCGATGAAGGCAGTAGGTGGGCGCAGTCGCCGCGACAGCTTCAAGCGTGACGACAGCAAGCGCGCCCAGGCTATCCCGGGTCAAACAGCCGGGACACACCGTGAGGATCGCCCTGAATCGGAATGGGACACCGCTGTACGTAACCGACGCAGCGTGTGGACCGTGGCAACTACGCCCTATTCTGGCGCCCACTTCGCCGTTATGCCGGAAGCCCTGGTCGAACCGTGCATCCTCGCCGGCAGCCGCCCCGGAGACATTGTGCTGGACCCATTCATGGGCAGCGGCACAGTCGCGGCGGTAGCCCAACGGCTTGGACGCCGATGGCTGGGCGCAGAACTGAACCCCGATTACTTGTCCTTGCAGGCCGAACGCACCCGCCAAGGCGGCCTGTGCTTGGAGACCATATGACCCAACAAGACGACATCACCCAGCGCGTGCTGACGGCAGAGCAAGAAGCTGTGCGCCGCGCCCTGGAAGCCTACGCAGAATCCTATGACATGATGGCCCGTGTCGCAAAGCGCGAAGGCCGCGACGCATCTGTAGGGGTCCACGCTGTCGCTTATGACATCCGCAGAAACATGGTCAACGCCGTGTTGAGGGCGCTGTCCAAGCTGCGCGCCCCTGTAGCCGACGAGCGGGCGTTGTTTGACCGGTGGTGGGAATCGGCCCAGGGCAACGTAGGACCGTGGTCGGCGTGGCAAGCCCGCGCCGCCCTGGCAAGCGCCCCTGTAGCCGGGGAGGCGCAGCCGGTGGCAGAAGTGGTGTCGCGCTATGGCGATCCCGAGGCGTTCGGCGAGCGCGACCTAAAGGTGCTGGTGGATCTGAACAGCTATCCCTATGGCACCAAGTTCTACGCCGCGCCCCAGGCCAGCGAGGCGCAGCCAGTGGGCCGCGTGCGGCACTTCAACTATTCGGGGATCGCTCGCAATGGGTTCTCGCAGGAGGCCGTCCTGAATGACGACGCGCCTTCGCTTCCTGACGGAGCGCCGCTCTATGCCGCGCCCCAGGCCAGCGCATCTGTCCGCATCGGTCGCGCTACAACCAAGGGTGGCCGCGTACAGTCCTATGCTTTCGAGCAGACCGACTTGCCGGATGGGGAGCACGCGCTTACCGTAGGCGCGCCCCAGGCCAGCGCCGGGGAGGTGCAGCCGGTGGCGTGGCGATACCAGACCCCCACTGGATGGCACGCCACGACTGATGCGCAAAAGGCTGTCAGCTTGCGCGCGCATCACCCGGTCGAACCCCTTTACCCCAAGCCCCAGGCCAGCGCCGAGCCGACACACAAGCCGGCCATGTCGGTGGCCGAATTCTGCGCGGAAGCTGGGCGCCTTGGCCTGACCGCCGATACGCTCGCCGCGCAGTTGTCGCAGCGCCCTGAGTTCGCGGATTGTCTGCCCCAGGCGGACAAGGCCGCTGCCCCCTGCACCTGCCCCAGCGGTGACGGCTCCCCGCGCCATCCGTGCCAGATGCATACCGGGGCGGACAAGGACGGCGGCCAGCAGCGCGCCGGGGATGGCAAGACCCGCGAGGCCTTGAGCTGGTACGCGGAAAAGGTGGCCGGCTGCCGAAAATTCGGCCCCGATGGTGAGGCCGCGCGCCATGCGCTGGACAGGGATGGTGGTCAACTTGCCCGCGCCGCCCTTTCTGCCCCCCAGGCCGAACAAGGAGAGCGGGATGAATGAGCAACGCCAGCCGTGCCCGTTCTGCGGGTCGCTGTCCATCTTCTACAACGAGTGGTACGCCATGTGCTGCTATTCCTGCGGCGTTCAGGGTCCTGACGCCGATCACGCGTCGCGCGCGGCGGCTCTTGCCAAGTGGAACGCTCGTCCTGGCACCCAGCCCACCGAGGACGGAGGCGCCCATGGCTGACCTGCACCTGGCCCTCAAGGGCGAGTACTTCGACGCCATCAAGGCCGGCACCAAGACCGAGGAATACCGCATGGTCTGCCCGTTCTGGGCCATGCGGATCGAGGGGCGAGAGTTCCAACGCGTGATCCTGACCAGAGGCTATCCGAAGCGCACGGATTGGTCGCGCCGTCTGGAATTGCCCTGGCGTGGCTACACCATCAAGACGATCACGCACCCCCACTTCGGCAATGTTCCGATCGAGGTATATGCCATCCACGTGGCGGCCAATACCGACACCGACAAGAAGGAGATGTGATGACTGATCGCGAACTGTTGGAGCTGGCGGCGAAGGCGGCTGGGATGCCCCTTGGCGGTTGGGAGCCGTGTCCCGGCGGGTTCTTCACCTATTCCCATCGTGGCAGCGACGAGAGAAAAACTTGGCTTCCCCTCACCGACGACGGCGATGCGCTGCGGCTGGCTGTAAAGCTGAACATTTGCCTGGAGTTCACACACTGTGAGGATGACGCTCCGGTGATTTACTGCGGGCGCGCCGAAGATCGGCGCTATTGGCCGATGTCGGCGAAGTTCCCGGATCCAAATGCAGCCACCCGCCGCGCCATCGTGCGCGCCGCCGCCGCTATCGGAAAGGAGATGTGATGGCACACGCAGCCCAACACCAAGCACCGGCCGCGGCGCCGAAGGAAGACCGCTTCGTCTCGCACGTCGACATCGCCGAGCGCCTGTGCCTCAATCCGGACCACGTCCGCGACAGGCTCACCAAGCGCAAGGACTTCCCGCGCGCGTTCCAATTCGGTGGCGTGCGCCGCTGGAAGGCCGATGAGGTGGACGACTGGATCGAGTCCCAGCGCAAGGCGCCTGACGGCCGGCGCGCGGCCTAATCCAGCTTCTTGGCGATATCGGCCGCCGTTTCACGGTAGTAGATCATGAGCGAGCGTGGGTCCCGGTGGCCCACCATCCGCGCCAGTTCCAGGATGCTCAGCTTTTTGGCCAGCCTGGTCAGCGCAGTGGCACGAGCGTCATGGAACGTGGCCCCCTCGACCTGTGCCAGCGTCTTGGCATGCCGAAAGTACACATCCCTCAGAGCGCCCGTCAGGGTGAACATGCGCACCTTGTCCACGCCATTGAGCGCCTTGAACAGGGACACAGCCCGCTTCGACAGCGGCACGGCGCGCCGGTCGCCGTTCTTGGTCTGGTCCAACTGGGCTACCTGCTTCTTCAGGTCGACCTGGGCCCGCTCAAGGGACAGCAGCTCGCCGGATCGCATCGCCGTCTCCAGGGACAAGAGGAACGCCACCGCGGTCTGGTGGCGCTTGTCTTCGACGGGCTTGCCCTCTTTCCACCCCAGCGCCAGCACGATCCGGTCTATTTCTTCCTGGGTATAAATGCGCTCGCGGTGGCGCCCCTTGGACGGCATGGTCAGCGCCAGCCAGGCGTCATCTTTGACGTTGTGCCACTCCTTCCTGGCGTAGCCCCAGGCGGCGCGCAGGAGGGCTATATCGCGCCGGCAGGATGTGGGCTGCACCTGGGCCAGCCGTTTGTCGCGCCAGGCTGCCAGATCTACCGTGGTGACGGCGTGGATGGGCTTGGCGCACAGATCCGGCTCGTCCTTCAGGAAACGATCGATCCGCACGCGCTCCCAGCGGTGGCCCTTGTTCTTGGGCGAGACCTCGTCGCGGAACCGCTCCAGGACCTGGGCCAGTGTCTTGACGACAATGCCGCCCACGGCGGTGGTGGCCAGTTCCGTCTCCCTGCTGGCCGCCCATTCCTGGGCCTCCCGCTTGGTGGCAAACGTCTTGCTCTCCCTGGTGCCGCCCTTGCTGACCTCGGCGCGCCATGTGTCCCCGCGCTTGCGGAAAGTACCCAATTTCATCCCCTTTGGCGTAAATCCTGGCGTGGATTTGGCGTAGCAAAGTAGGCGATTTAATGGGTGGATGTCAAAACTGTTGGCAAAAGAAAACCCCCGAGGCACTCGAATCCTCGGGGGTTGTATGACATTGTTGGCGTAACGCCAAAACAGTGTCAGGCAATACGTGGTGCGAAGGAGGGGACTCGAACCCCTACACCTGTTACGGCGTCAGGACCTAAACCTGGTGCGTCTACCAATTTCGCCACCTTCGCGATAGGCCAAGCCTGCTATTGTAGCTTGCTTGTTAAAATCTTGCGTCATGAATCCGCGCCTCGATGCCCTGCACCCCTATCCGTTCGAAAAACTGCGCGCCCTGCTGGCCTCGGCCAGCACGCAGCCGGACGGCCTGACGCCAATCAACCTGTCGATCGGCGAGCCCAAGCACGCGGCGCCGGAGCGCGTCGGGCAGGCCATCCGCGACCATCTTGGCGGCTTGTCGGTGTATCCGTCAACCAAGGGCGATCCCGCACTGCGCCGCGCCATCGCCGACTGGCTGGCGGGGCGCTACAGCATCCCGGCGCCCGACGCCGAGACCCAGGTGCTGCCGGCGCTGGGCTCGCGCGAGGCGCTGTTCGCCTTTACCCAGACGGTGATCGACCCGTCGGCAGGGGCGGTGGTGATCTGCCCCAACCCGTTCTACCAGATCTATGAAGGCGCCACGCTGCTGGCCGGCGCCACGCCCTACTACGTCAACGCCGACGCGTTGCGCAATTTCGCCTGCGACTGGAACCAGGTGCCGGATGAGGTGTGGCAGAAGACCCGCCTGGTGTTCGTCTGCTCGCCCGGCAACCCGGCCGGCAACGTCATGACGCTGGACGAATGGGAAGACCTGTTCGCCCTGTCCGACCGCCATGGCTTCGTGATCGCCTCCGACGAGTGCTATTCCGAGATCTACCTGGACGAAGGCAATCCGCCGCTGGGCGGCCTGCAGGCGGCGCGCCGCCTGGGCCGTGACGACTACCGCAACCTGGTGGTGTTCTCCAGCCTGTCCAAGCGCTCCAACGTGCCGGGCCTGCGCTCGGGCTTCGTGGCGGGCGACGCCGCGCTGATCGGCCGCTTCCTGCTCTATCGCACGTATCATGGCAGCGCCATGAGCCCGCTGGTGTCGGCCGCCAGCATCGCCGCCTGGACCGACGAAGCGCACGTCAAGGACAACCGCCGCCTGTATCGCGAGAAATTCGAGGCCGTACTGCCCATCCTGCAGAACGTGCTGGACGTGCAACGTCCGCAGGCTTCGTTCTATCTGTGGGCGGCCACTCCGGGCTCGGATACCGCGTTCGTGCGCGACCTTTATGGCCGCACCGGTGTTACCGTGCTGCCGGGCAGTTTCCTCGCGCGCGAAGCGCACGGCGTGAATCCCGGGCAGGGGCGCATCCGCCTGGCCCTGGTGGCGCCCCTGGCCGACTGCGTGCAGGCGGCCGAACGCATCGCCCATTTCGTACATACTTCCGTTTGATCAACCTTTTTTGAAAAGCTGAGCCGCTATGACTCTCGACCTGCAGACCACCATCGAAAAAGCCTGGGACGACCGGGCCAACCTGTCGCCTGTCGACGCCAGCGCCGAAGTGCGCGAAGCCGTCGAACACACGATCGACGGGCTGGACCTGGGCCGCCTGCGCGTGGCCGAGAAGATCAACGACGACTGGGTCGTGCACCAGTGGATCAAGAAGGCCGTGCTGCTGTCGTTCCGCCTGTACGACAACGCCATCATGGGCCAGGCCCCGCTGCAGTTCTACGACAAGGTGCCGCTCAAGTTCTCGGAATACGGCGACAACGCCTTCAAGCAGGGCGGCTACCGCGTGGTGCCGCCCGCCGTCGCCCGCCGCGGCGCCTTCATCGGCCGCAACGTGGTGCTGATGCCTTCGTACGTCAACATCGGCGCCTACGTCGATGAAGGCACCATGGTCGACACCTGGGCCACCGTCGGCTCGTGCGCCCAGATCGGCAAGAACGTCCACCTGTCCGGCGGCGTCGGCATCGGCGGCGTGCTCGAGCCGCTGCAGGCCAACCCCACCATCATCGAAGACAACTGCTTCATCGGCGCCCGCTCGGAAGTCGTGGAAGGCGTGATCGTCGAAGAGAACTCGGTGCTGGCCATGGGCGTGTACCTGTCGCAAAGCACCAAGATCTATGACCGCGCCACGGGTAAGGTCACCTACGGCCGCGTGCCGTCGGGTTCGGTGGTGGTGCCGGGCTCGCTGCCCTCGGCCGACGGCTCGCACAGCCTGGCCTGCGCCGTCATCGTCAAGCGTGTCGACGCGCAGACCCGCGCCAAGACCAGCATCAACGATCTGCTGAGGGCGTAATGGCGGCTTCGGTTCTGGATCTGGTCAAGGACCTGATCGCCCGTCCGTCGGTCACCCCGGCGGACGCCGATTGCCAGGCGACGCTGGCCGCGCGCCTGGCGCCGCTCGGCTTCACCTGCGAAACCATCGCCCAGGGCGGCGTCACCAACCTGTGGGCGCGCCGTGGCAGCACCGCGCCGCTGGTGGTCTTCGCCGGCCACACCGACGTGGTGCCCCCGGGCCCGCGCGAGAAGTGGGAAAGCGATCCGTTCGTGCCCACCGAGCGCGACGGCTACCTGTACGGCCGCGGCGCCGCCGACATGAAAAGCTCGATCGCGGCCTTCGTGGTGGCGGCCGAGGAATTCGTGGCGGCCAACCCGCGGCACGGCGGCTCGATCGCCCTGTTGATCACGTCGGACGAGGAAGGCCCGTCGATCGACGGCACCGCCATCGTCTGTGACGCGCTCAAGGCGCGTGGCGAGCAGATGGACTACTGCATCGTCGGCGAACCCACCTCGGGCGACGTGCTCGGCGACACCTGCAAGAACGGCCGCCGCGGCTCGCTGTCGGGCAAACTCACGGTCAAGGGCATCCAGGGCCACGTGGCCTACCCGCACCTGGCGCGCAACCCGGTGCACCAGCTGGCGCCGGCGCTGGCCGAGATCGTCGCGATCGAATGGGACCAGGGCAACGAATACTTCCCGCCGACCACGTTCCAGGTCTCGAACCTGAACTCGGGCACGGGCGCCACCAACGTGGTGCCGGGCGAGGCGGTGGCGCTGTTCAACTTCCGCTTCTCCACCGCCAGCACGCCGGAAGGCCTGAAGGCGCGGGTGCACGAAGTGCTGGACCGCCATTGCCTGGAATACACGCTGGACTGGGAACTGGGCGGCGAGCCCTTCCTGACCCCGCGCGGTTCGCTGACCGATGCGCTGGTCAAGGCCATCCGCGACGAGACCGGCGTGACAGCCGAGCTGTCGACCACCGGCGGCACGTCCGACGGCCGCTTCATCGCCAAGATCTGCCCGCAGGTCATCGAGTTTGGCCCCTGCAACGCCACGATCCACAAGGTCAACGAGCGTATCGAACTGGCCTCGCTGGATCCGCTGAAAAACATCTATCGGCGCACGCTGGAAAACCTTCTGCCCGCCGAATAAAAAGCCTCTCATGTATCAATCCGCCCGCCAAGAACTGCTGACCCTGCGCGACCTGATCCGCTACGGCGTATCGCGCCTGAACGCCGCCCAGGTGGCGCTGGGACACGGCAGCGACAACGCCTGGGACGAGACGGTCTATCTGGTCCTGCACGCGCTGCACCTGCCGCTGGACACGCTGGAGCCCTTTCTGGACGCCCGCGTGCTCACCGAGGAACGCAACCGCGTGCTGGAGCTGATCGACCGCCGCGTCACCGAGCGCGTGCCGGCCGCGTATCTCACCAACGAGGCCTGGCTGCGCGGGCATCGCTTCTACGTGGACGCGCGCGTCATCGTGCCGCGCTCGCCCATCGCGGAGCTGCTGGACGAAGGCCTGTCGCCCTGGGTGCAGGACGCGCAGGCCGTCGACAGCGTGCTGGACATGTGCACCGGCTCGGGCTGCCTGGCTATCCTGTCGGCGCTGGCCTTCCCCTATGCCCAGGTGGACGCCGTCGACGTGTCGCCCGGCGCGCTGGAAGTCGCCCGCCGCAACGTCGACGACTACGGCCTGGGTGATCGCCTCGCGCTGTACCAGAGCGATCTGTTCGACAGCCTGCCGGAACGCCAGTACGACGTCATCGTCTGCAACCCGCCCTACGTCAACAGCGGCTCGATGGACGTGCTGCCGCAGGAGTACCGCCACGAGCCACACCTGGCCCTGGCCGGTGGCGCCGACGGCATGGACCTGGTGCGCCGCATCCTGCAGGCGGCGCCGCGCTATCTGTCGAAGAACGGCGTGCTGGTGCTGGAAATCGGCCACGAGCGCGATTTCTTCGAAGCCGCCTTCCCTGAACTGTCGCCGGTGTGGCTGGATACGGAAGCAGCGTCCGACCAGTTGCTGCTGCTGACCCGCGAGCAGTTGACGACGTGATCCGCGCCTCTGGATTGACCCTGCGTCGCGGCACCAAGGTGCTGCTGGACGACGCCGAATTCGTGGTGCACCCGGGCGAACGCGTCGGCATCGTCGGCAAGAACGGCGCCGGCAAGTCGTCGCTGTTCGCGCTGCTGACCGGCGCGCTGGACCTGGACGCCGGTAACCTGGCGCTGCCGGCCGGCTGGCGCATCGCCGGCGTCGAACAGGAACTGCACGCCGACGACCGCCCCGCGCGCGAATTCGTCATCGACGGCGACACGCCGCTGCGCGCGCTGCAGGCGCGCCGCGCCGAACTCACCGACGACCAGGGCACGCAGATCGCCGAGGTCGAAGCGGCGCTGGTGGAGGCCGGCGCCTGGAGCGCGGCCTCGCGCGCCGAACAGCTGCTGGCCGGCCTGGGCTTCAAGCCGGCCGAATGGAGCCAGCCGGTGGCGAGCTTCTCCGGCGGCTGGCGCATGCGCCTGGCGCTGGCGCGAGCGCTGATGGCGCCGTCCGAACTGCTGCTGCTGGACGAGCCCACCAACCACCTGGACCTGGACGCCATGCTGTGGCTGGAGAAATGGCTGGCCGCCTATCCCGGCACCGTCATGCTGATCTCCCACGACACCGAGTTCCTGGACGCGGTGGCCAAGTCCATCCTGCATTTCGATCACGCCAAGCTGGTGCGCTACCGCGGCGGCTACGGCGACTTCCTGACGCAGCGCGCCGAGCGCCTGCGCCAGACCAACATCGCCTACGAACGCCAGACGCGCGAAGCCGCGCGCCTGCAGGGCTTCATTGACCGCTTCAAGGCCAAGGCCTCCAAGGCCAAGCAGGCCCAGAGCCGAGTCAAGGCGCTGGCCCGCATGCAGGTGCTGGCGCCGCTGCACGCCGAGGCCGGCATCGACATCCGCATTCCCTCGCCCGAGCAGGTGCCGGATCCGCTGCTGACGCTGGAGCACCTGTCGGCCGGCTACACCGACGCGGCCGGCAATGAGGTGCCGATCCTGCGCGACGTGACGCTGATGGTGCGCGCCGGCAGCCGCGTCGGCGTGCTGGGCGCCAACGGCGCCGGCAAGAGCACGCTGATCAAGACCCTGGCCGAGGAACTGCCGGTGCAGGCCGGCGAACGCCGCGCCTCGCGCGGGCTGGCGATCGGCTACTTCCACCAGCACCAGCTCGACATGCTGGACGTGGACAGCACGCCGCTGGCCCACCTGGCGCGGTTGTCGCCGGAAACGCGCGAGCAGGAATTGCGCAACTACCTGGGCGGCTTCGGCTTCTCGGGCGACACGGTCAACAGCAAGGTCGGGCCAATGTCGGGCGGCGAAAAGGCCCGCCTGGCCCTGTCGCTGATCGTCTGGCAGAAGCCCAACCTGCTGTTGCTGGACGAGCCCAGCAACCACCTGGACGTCGAGACGCGCGAGGCCCTGGCCGCCGCGCTGGCCGAGTTCGGCGGCAGCATGCTGCTGGTCTCGCACGATCGCCATCTGCTGCGCACCACCGTGGACAGCTTCTGGATCGTGGCCGACGGCGCCGTGCGCGAATTCGACGGCGACCTGGAGGACTATCGAGATTGGCTGGCGGCCCGCAACGCCGGCGAACGCGCCGAGGCCGCCCGCGAAAACGCCGAGAACGGCGAGGCCGTGATCGACCGCAAGGCGCAACGCCGGGCCGAGGCCGAGCAGCGTCAGCGCCTGTCGGCGCTGCGCAAGCCGCTGGAAGCCAAGCTCGCCAAGGTCGAGACCGAAATGGAGAAGCTGCGCGTCAAGCTGCAGGCGCTGGACGGCGTCATCGCCGATCCGGACCTGTATTCCGACGCGCGCCGCGCCGAACGCCAGAAGGTCATGGCCGAGCACGGCGAACATGGCAAGCGCCTGGAAACGCTGGAAGAACAGTGGCTCGAACTGCAGGGCTCGCTGGAAGAAATCGAGCAGGGCGAAGCCTGAGCCGCGGGTGGACGGCTGGCGCCGTCCGCCCTTTCCCTTGGGGCGCAACATTCAATAACAATAATAATTATCATTTATAATTTGTCGCGAATCTGACTCTATCTGGCGCGAGGCGTCAGCGACATGTCTTCGCTTACCGACGTATTCCTCCGGCATTACCGCGAAGTGCTGGGCTTTCTGGCCATGCGCACCGGCTCGCGCGACGTGGCCCAGGACTGCGCCCAGGACACCTGGATCAAGCTGGCCGAGTTCCAGGACAAGACTCTGCCGGACAACCACCGGGCCTATGTCTTCCGCGTGGCGGCCAACATCGCCACCGACTGGCATCGCCGCCGGGGACGCGAACTGACCCTGGCCGCCGACTATGCCGCCGCGCAACCGCCCGCCTTCGAGGCCGACACGCTGGAGGTGGCCTCGGCCAACCAACTGCTGCGGCGGCTCGAAATCGCCCTGCTGCGCCAGCCGCGCCGCAGCCTCGACGTCTTCGTCCTGCATCGCCACGAAGGCCTGACCTACCGCGCCATCGCCGAACGCTTCGCCATCTCGGTCAGCGCGGTCGAGAAACACATGATGCGCATCCTGCTGGCCTGCGACCGGGCGCTATCGGCGTGAGCAAGACTGCCGCCCGCGGCAACGTCACCTCCGCCGACGAGCAGGCCTCGCGCTGGGTCATCCGGCACAGCGGCCAGCCCCTGGACGCGCAGGCACAGGCGGAATTCGAAGCCTGGTACCACGCCGATCCCCGCCATGCGGCCGCCTTTGACCGCCTGGCGCGCGTGTGGCGCCGCATGGGCGAGATCGACCGTGGCAAGCTGGCGGCACGCCCGCCTCGCAAGCGCCGCACCCTGCTGACACTGGCCGTCGTCACCGCCACTGGCATGGCCTTCTATTCCCTGCGCGACTTCCAGCCCGGCGCCGACTACGCCAGCGGCACGCAACCGCTGCGCGTCGCCCTGCCCGACGGTTCCCGCGCGATCCTTGACGCGCATTCGGCCATCGCCGTGGACTTCGGGCCGGGCAAGCGTGAGGTGCGCCTGCTGTCTGGCCAGGCCCTGTTCGAAGCCACGCCCCGCGGCGCCGATGGCCCCGCCTTCACGGTCGTCACGGCCAACGCCAGCGCCACGGCCCTGGGCACGCGCTACACGGTCGCACGCGACGCCGACGCGACCCGCATCACCGTCTACACGCACCAGGTGGCGGTGCAATGCCTGGCCTGCGCCGACGCGCAAGCGCGGATCCTGGAACCCGGCCAACGCATCGCCGTCACCGCCGCCGGCATGGTCCTCGCCCCGGCGCCGCGCGAATCCGCGCCTGCCTGGAGCGAAGGGCTGCTGGCCTTCAACGACACCGCGCTGCCCGAGGCGGCCGCGCAGCTGGCGCGCTACACCGGCAAGCGCATCGTGGTGATGGGCGAGCTGGCGCGCGGCACCCGCGTCTCCGGCACGGCCGGCATCGCCGATCCCAAGCGCGCGCTCGATCTGCTGCTGGCGCAGACCAAGGTCCGCATCACCGACCTGCCCGGCCTGCTGATTCTGCGCTGAAGGCTTGCCCCCGGCAGGCTTGGCGGGACCGCGCAATCTCCATCGCAGACATCGCCGGTTCCGCAAGATCCTCTTTTCCCGCTTGTCCCGCGCTCTGTGCCGCTGCCTTCACGCGTCTTCAATCGTCGGTATTTTCAATTGGTAAATAAGAATCAATATAAATTATTCATCTATTTTGCAATGAGGAGTTGCGTCCTACGCGGCGTCCTACGGCTGACATCAACACAGCGTAGGACGTTTTCATGCCTTTCCCTCTTGACCGCAAACGCCGGCCCAGCGCCTCGGCCGTTCTTCTTTGCGTCATGCTGGTCGTTACCGCCCCCGTCGCCGCCCAGCCGCCCGCTGGCACCATCGCGTACGACATTCCATCGCAGGCGCTGGGCGACGCCCTGCTCACGCTCGGCCGCCAATCGGGCCTGGAGATCTCGTTCCCGCCGGCCGCCGTGGCGGGCAAGATGTCGCCCGCGCTGCGGGGCGAATATTCCGCCCTGCTGGCGCTGGACCGCCTGCTTGCCGGTTCCGGCCTGGCGCTGCGCGCCGACGGCCCGGGCCGCTACATCGTCTTCATCGACAAGCCCCATCCCTTCTCCACCTCGCGGCTGGAGCCGGTGCGGGTCTACGGCGAGCAGGCCGGCGAACGCATCTACAGCCAGGAAGAGATCGCAGAAACGCCGTCGTCCAACCGCGACCTGAGCACCCTGGTCGCCAGCCACCCGGCGGTGCGCACCAATCCGGGCGCCAGCGGCTCGCAGAACCGCGGCTCGCTCAACGTCGAGGACATCTCCTTTCACGGCGCCAGCCCCTACCAGAACCTGTTCCAGATCGACGGCATTGACGCCACCAACCGCGTCGACCCGGCCAGCAAGAACCTGAACCTGCAGGTCGGCAACGTGCCCAGCAATCCGCAGTCGTACTTCATCGACACCAGTCTGCTGGAAGCCGTGCGCGTGTACGACAGCTTCGTGCCGGTCGAATATGGCCGCTTCACCGGCGGCGTGGTGGATGCGCGGCTGCGCCGTTTTTCCGGCGAGAACCACTTTAAGTTCGACTACCGCTGGAACACCTCGAAGATGACGCGGCAGCAGGTGTCCGAGGGCGAGGAGAACAGTTGGGCGCGGGGCCAGCCGGGCTATTCCCCCGAATGGAAGAAGCGTTTCTACTCGGCCGTGGGCGATTTCGCCTTCAACGACAAAGCCGGCGTGGTGCTGGCCATGTCGCGCCGCGAATCCGACATCACGCGCTGGAACATGGGCGTGGACGACAAGGGCCAGCCGCAGCAAGGCCAGGACACCTACCGCGACCGCATCGACAACTTCCTGGGCAAGTTCAGCGTGCGCGCCAGCGCCGACACCACCGCCGACCTGACGCTCAAATACAGCGACCGCAGCGAAACCCTGTCCAGCTACCTGTTCCGCGACACCCGTTGGGACAACAACCACGGCGCCTACGGCCTGAGCGGCAACGTGGACCACCTGTTCCAGGGCGGCCGCGTCTCGCTGCAGGCCGGCTGGGACCATGCCACCAGCGATCGCCAGTCGGTCGGCGATGAACTGGTGACCTATCAACCCTACAGACTGCCGCAATACACCGCGGGCGGCTTCGGCAAGGAGCAGACACGGCAGGACACCTGGACCCTCAAGGGCCGCGTCGATCTCGACCCGGTACGCACCGGCATCTTCACCCACAGCCTCTACGCGGGCGCCGACCTGCAGCAGATCGACGCCGGCTTCAAGCGCTTCCAGGATTCGTATTCGTTCCGCCGCGCCTACAACAACAAGGGCACCTACCAGGACTTCAGCAAGGTCCACTACCTGCCCGGCACGGTCAACGTGAAATACAGCATGGCCAGCGTGTACCTGTCCGACCGCATCGAGTGGCAACGGTTGGCGCTGGATGCGGGCGTGCGCTACGACCGCGAGACCTTCCTGGGCAACACCAACCTGTCGCCGCGCACGCGCTTGGAATGGGACGTGCTGGGCTCGGGCGACACGCTGCTGAGCGCGGGCTGGTCGCGTTACTACGGCAGCGAGGTGCTGGAAACCGCGCTGGAAGCCGAACGCAGCCGCCTGCGCCGGCAGGTGCTCGACAGCAAGGGCAAGCCCGTGACCGACGGCGGCAAGGAATACTTCGTGGACTACCGCGGCCTGCGCATGCCCTACGACGACGAATGGGCAATCTCGCTGCGCCAGCGCATGGCGGGCATCGAGGGCCAGCTCAGCTACGTGCACCGCAATGGCCGCGACCAATGGACCAAGAGCGGCACGCAGGCCACAGGCTACACCTACAACAACGACGGCTTTTCCACCACCGACGGCGTCAGCCTGACGCTGCGCACGCTGGAGCCCTGGCGCCTGGGGCCGACGCGCTGGAACATGCAGGCATCGTGGAGCTGGCAGAAGCGCAAGACCAACGGCGACCTGGTCACGGGCTATACCGCCGATGCCCGCGATCCGGATGACCGGGTGATCTACAACGGCTCGGAGATCCGCGCCATCGACCTGCCGCCCAGCACCTTCTACCAGCCCCAGGTCGCTACGCTCACGCTGATCGGCGCCTACCCGCGCGCCGGCCTGACCTGGAGCAACAAGCTGAACTGGCGCAGCAAGCGCGACGCCACCATCTACGTCGGCGTCGACCCGCGGCCGGATTACCTGGACCGTTACGAGTCCGGCGAACTGCCGTCGTACTGGACCTGGGACACCAAGCTGGCATGGCAGCCGACCTTTGCGCGCAACCTGGAATTCACGGTGGAGGTGCTGAACCTGCTGAACCGCATGCCAGCGGTCACGGCCAGCAATCCCAACCTGAAGACCAACCGCAGCACGTTCCAGTCGGGACGCGAGCTGTGGCTGCAGGTGGGATATCGGTTCTGAAGCAAAGGCGAGACGGCGTACAGGCCTTCATCCGGTCTGACTTCGAAGGGTCGCATCGCCAATCCGCTGGCTTGGCGCTGAGGTACGCCGCCGTCCGCCGCGTCCTATGGCTGGTCTCCCTTCAGCCAAGGACGCTCGCATGCTCACCTCTTTCAATGGTCGAATCCGGCGCCATGCGCCCATCGCCGTCTTCTGCGCAGTGCTGGCCGTCGCCACGCCAGTCCAGGCCCGATCGCCCGATGTCGTCTCCTACGACATCCCGGCGCAAGCGCTGGGCGACGCCTTGCTGACGCTGGGCCGCCAATCGGGCCAGCAGATCTCATTCCCGCCTGCCGCCGTGGCCGGCAAGTTTGCGCCAGCCCTGCAAGGCGACTACTACACACTCCAGGCACTGAACCATATGCTGGCCGGTTCTGGCCTGGCGCCCCGCGCCGACGGACCGGGCCGCTACATCGTCTTCGTCGACCCGTCCAACCCATTCTCGGCCTCGCGGCTCGAACCGGTGCGGGTCTACGGGGAACAGGCCGGCGAGCGCATCTACGGGCGCGAGGAAATCGCCGCGGCGCCTTCTTCCAACCGGGACCTGAGTACGCTGGTGGCAACGCATCCGGCGGTGCGGACGAATCCAGGCGCGGCGGGATCGCGCAATCGCGGGTCGCTTGATGTCGAGGAAATCTCGTTTTTCGGCGCCAGCCCGTATCAGAATCTGTACCAGATCGACGGCATGGAGGCGACCAACCGGGTGGATCCTGCGAGCAAGAATCTCAACCTGAAGATCGGCAACGTCCCGAGCAATTCGCAGTCCTATTTCATCGACACCCGTTTGCTGGAGGAGGTCCATGTCCACGACAGCTTCGTGCCGGTGGAATATGGCCGTTTCACCGGCGGCGTGGTCGACGCGCGGCTGCGGCGCTTCTCTGGCAAGAACGAACTGAAGCTGGATTACCGCTGGAACACTTCCGGCATGACCCGGCAACGGGTCGCCCCCGGCGAAGAGAACAATTGGGCCCGGGGCCGGCCCGGCTTTTCGCCCCAATGGAAAAAGCAGTTCTACTCCGCCATCGGCGACATCGCGGTCAACGACAAGGCCGGCATGGTCCTGGCCATGTCGCAGCGGCAATCCCTGATCTCCCGCGCGGTCCTGGGCGTGGATGAAACGGGCAAGGGCCTTCTCTATAACCACAACAATTATCGCGACCGCATCGACAACTTCCTGGGCAAGTTCAGCGTACAGGCCAACGCCGATACCACCGCCGACCTCATCCTGAAATACAGCGACCGGCGCGAACGACTGGCCAGCGATCTGTTCCGCTACACCCATTGGGTCCATGATCATCGCGCCTATGGGTTGAGCGGCAACCTGGAGCACGTCTTCCAAGGCGGCCAGATCACCCTCAAGGCCGGCTGGGATCATGCCCTGAGCAATCGCCAATCGCCCGACAGCGAACTTGTGACCCATGTGGTATCGCCGCTACCCACTTACACCAGCGGCGGCTTTGGGCGCGAACAGACACAACAGGACACCTGGTCGATCAAGAGCCGCGTCGATCTCGATCCGCTGCGCACCGGCGCCTTCACGCACTCGGCCTATGCGGGCCTGGACCTCAGCCAGATCAATGCCGGATTCAAGCGCTTCCAGGACTCCTATTCCCTGAATCGCACCCACCACGCCGACGGCACGTACACGGACCGCAGCAAAACCCATCATCTCCCTGGCACCATCGATGTGAAATACCAAATAGAGAGCCTGTATATGGCCGATCGCATCGAATGGCGCGGATTGGCGCTGGACGCCGGCCTGCGCTACGACCACGAGCGCTTCCTGCACACCGGCAGCCTGGCGCCGCGCACCCGCCTGGATTGGGATATGTTCGGTTCGGGTAATACGCAGCTCAGCGCGGGCTGGTCCCGCTACTACGGCGCCGAAGTGCTGCAGACCGCGCTCTGGGCCGAGCGCCAGCGGCTGTCCCGCCTGGAGATCGACGGCAAGGGCAACCCCGTCGACCGTGGCGCCAGGCCCTATATGACGGAGTACGCGGGGTTGCGCATGCCCCATGACGACGAGTGGGCCATTTCGTTGCGCCAGCGCTTCGCCACCCTGGAAGGCAGGATCAATTACGTGCACCGCAACGGCCGGGATCAATGGACCCGGCGGCGCATCAGCAATGACGACCCCTACAGCTATCGCTACACCAACGATGGCGCCTCCATCACCGACAGCGTCTACCTGATGCTCGCGACCTTGGAGCCCTGGCGCCTCGACGCGACACGCTGGAACCTGGTGGCCACATGGAGCTGGCAGAAGCGCAAGACCAACAATGATCTGGTCGACGGCTACGACGGCGGCGCGCGCGATCCCGACGAGCGCGTCATCTACAACAACGCCGAGATTCGCGCCCTCGACTTGCCGCCCTCTTCCTTCTACCAGCCGCAGGTTGCCACATTGACCCTGATCGGCGCTTACCCGCGCGCCGGCATCACCTGGAGCAACATGCTGAACTGGCGCAGCCGGCGCGCGGCCACCATTTATGACGGCCGCGGCCCGGCGCCGGCGAACCTGGACCGCTACAAGTCAGGGGACATGGCGTCGTACTGGACCTGGGATACCAAGCTGACATGGCAGCCAAACGTCATCCCCAATCTGGAATTGACGGTTGAAGTGCTGAACCTGTTGAACCGCATGCCCGTTATCGCACCGAGCAATCCAAAAAGCAGAGTTGGTCCCGATGTCTATCAATCCGGACGTGAAATCTGGTTGCAGGCCGGCTACCGCTTCTGAGCCATAGCCAGCACACCTCAATCAACAAATGGAAATCCATATAGATTATTCATCGATCGCGCACTGAGGGAACGCCAGCGTGGATGCGTCCTACGTCTGACTTGAACGCGACCAGGAACGCACCGATGCCCTTGCGTGGCAAATCCAGGCACCGGCTGAACGCCGTGGCCACCCTGCTGTCCGCCGTTGCGCTGCCTCTGCTGCCGACGGCCCTGGCCGCCGCGGCGGGGCCGCCGCCCGACTCCCCGCCTGCCGGCATCGTCTCCGATGCCGCTTGCCACCCCTTGACGGGCTGGGATCTCGCCTGTCTGCGCGCACGCTATTCCGCCCCCGCTGCCTTCTGGCCCGCGCCCGCCATCGATGCCGGGGTGCGATGGAACGAATGGGCGCCCGTGCCGCCGGTCTCCCTCCCACCGCTGCAATGGACCGCCGCCAACCCCGGCCAGGCCGAACTGGCCGCCGACGTGGCGCGGCCGGCAATCGTGGCGTTGGGACAGATGCTGTTCTTCGATGCCCGCCTGTCGCGCAAGGGCCAAGTCTCCTGCGCCTCCTGCCACCAGCCGCAGCACGCCTTCACCGACGGCCTGCCGCTCGCGGTGGGCGAGGACAAGCTGATGGGCCGGCGCCGCTCCACGCCGCTATATGCCGCGCCGTTCGCGCCACGGCTGTTCTGGGATGGTCGCGCGGCCAGCCTGAAGGAGCAGGTAATGGGACCGCTACATGATCCACGGGAAATGAACCACGACGCCGCCGGGGCGGTGGCGCGGCTGCGGGAGACCGACATGTATCCCGCGCGCTTCCTGGACGCGTTCGGCGGCGCGACGGCGGTGTCTCCTCCAGCGACTGCATCGGCTTCATCAACAGTTGCGCCGGCTTCATCAGCGGCTGGCTCGACGACATCGGCATCGGCATCGGCATCGGCATCGGCATCGGCATCGGCGGCAATGATACCGGCAGCTCAAGCGCCTGCGGCATCGACCACGGCATCCGCCATCGACGCCGACCGCCTGGCGCGCGCACTGGCCGCCTACGTGGCGTCGCTGCGCCCCGAGAAGACGCGCTTCGATGAATTCCTGGCTGGCCGCGCCGATGCGCTGAACGATAACGAACTACTGGGCCTGCACCTGTTCCGCACGCAGGCGCGCTGCATGAACTGCCACAATGGCCCGTTGCTCACCGACCATCAGTTCCACAACATCGGCCTGTCGTTCTACGGCCGCCGCAACCAGGACCTGGGACGCTACGAGGCCACCCGCGATCCCGCCGACCTGGGCAGGTTCCGCACGCCGAGCCTGCGCAACGTGGCGCAAGCCGGCCCATGGATGCACAACGGCCTGTTCCCGGACCTGCGCGGGCTGCTGCGGATGTACAACGCTGGCATGGGCCGCGACGCCCCGCCGGCCGATCATCCCGACCCGTACGCGCCGCGCAAGTCGGAACACATCAAGCCGCTCGACCTGAGCCCGGCCGAGATCGACGCGCTGTTGGCGTTTCTGAAAGCCCTATAGCGGACGCCACCGGCTCCGCGTCGCAGGAACCACTTTCTGCCCGACAACAGAATCAGGTTGGGCGCAGGGCGCTTTTACGTCGAGGCGCGGCGCGGCCTCCCACGCGGCGGAAAATAGAATGGCCGCGGGTGAAGCCGCGGCCATGGAACTGCCGTTGCGCATGGTGACGGCGGCCAAGCAGGCCACCGGCCCCCCCACGCATCACGAGTAGGGACGCTCGCGCAACCGGGTGTGGTGATCGACCACCGTGTCGATCACTTCGCGCAGGATGGTTTCGGCCAGGGCCGGCGGCACGCCGGCCTCTTCGGCCAGGCGCCGGATGCGCTGGACCTGCTGGTCTTCGCGCACCGGATCCACCAGGTCCATGTCGTTGGCTTGCTTGAGCTCGCCGATCATGTCCGTGCAGCGAAAACGCACCCCCAACAGCAGGATGATCTGCTGGTCGATCTCGTCGACTTCGGCGCGCAACGATGCCAGTTCGGCTTTCGGGGAATCTTGATTGGCCATGTCTTTCAACCTTGAACGATATCCAGCTTGGCGATGCCCAGCGCCAGCGTCTTGGACCCGACATCGCGGAAATGGATTTCCGCCTGCGCGTCCTGCCCCGCGCCGCTCAGGCTGACGATGGTGCCGTCACCAAAACGGGCATGGTGCACGCCCTGCCCCACACGATACTGCTTGTCGCCGACGGTGACGCCGGAGGCCGTGCCGCGCGGTTGACGCGGCGCAATGGTGTTGGTTGGCTTGCGGCCGAAGGCGTCGCCGCGGTTGCCGTTCCAGCCGCCGCCGGCGCTCAGGGTCGGCGCCAGGCCGGCCTTGGGCGACAGCCACTTCAGGTGCTGCTCGGGGATTTCGTCGAGAAAGCGCGACCGCATGGCGTAGCGCGTCTGGCCATGCAGCATGCGGCTTTGCGCCAGACTGATGTACAGGCGCTGGCGCGCGCGGGTGATCGCCACGTACATGAGGCGGCGCTCTTCTTCCAGGCCGGACTGCTCCAGGATGCTGTTCTCGTGCGGGAACAGGCCTTCCTCGAGGCCGGTAATGAAGACGGCGTCGAACTCCAGGCCCTTGGCCGCGTGCACGGTCATGAGCTGCACGGCGTCCTGGCCCTGCTGGGCCTGGTTGTCGCCGGCTTCGAGCGCGGCGTGTGACAGGAAGGCCGCCAGCGGCGTCAGGCCGTCGGACACCACCGGCGCCGCATCGACCACGCCTGGCATCAGCGTGCTGGCGGTATCCTGCTGGGGCACCACGCCGGCGGGCATGCCGTCGTAGTTTTCCTCGGACGCGAACACCGCCGCGGCGGTGATCAGTTCGTTCAGGTTTTCGAGGCGCTCGGCGCCTTCGCGCTCGGCCTTGTAGTGCGCGTTCAGGCCGCTGGCCTCGAGCATGTGCTCGACCATTTCGGGCAGCGGCAGGTCGCGCGTTTCCTCGACCAGGCGATGGATGAGCTGGGCGAACTGGGCCAGGTTGGACCCGCCCTTGCCCGCCACCAGCGCCACCGCCGCGTACAGGCTGGAATCATGCGCGCGGGCCGCGTCGGCAAGCTGTTCCAGCGTGCGCGCGCCGATGCCGCGTGTGGGGAAGTTCACCACCCGCATCCACGAGGTGTCGTCGTGCGGATTGGCCATCAGGCGCAGGTAGGCGAGCGCGTGCTTGATTTCCTGGCGCTCGAAGAAGCGCAGGCCGCCATACACCTTGTAGGGAATGCCGGCCGAGAAGATGGCGTGCTCGATCACGCGCGACTGCGCGTTGCTGCGGTAGAGCACGGCGATCTCGCGCCGCAGGCTGCCTTCGTGGATCAGCGAACGGATCTCGTCGACGATCCATTGCGCTTCCATGCCGTCCGAGGGCTGTTCGATGACGCGCACCGGCTCGCCTTCGCCCTGGTCGGTCCAGAGGTTCTTGCCCAGGCGGCCGCTGTTGTGGCCGATGAGCGCATTGGCCGAATCCAGGATATGGCCATACGAGCGGTAGTTCTGCTCCAGGCGGATGACGGTGCCGTGCGCGTAGTCGCGCTCGAAGTCGGACATGTTGCCGACGTTGGCGCCGCGGAACGCGTAGATGGACTGGTCGTCGTCGCCCACGGCGAAGATCGCCGCGCCGCCGCCTGCCAGCAGCCGCAGCCACTTGTACTGCAGCGTGTTGGTGTCCTGGAACTCGTCGACCAGGATGTGGCGGAAGCGGCGCTGGTAGTGCTCGCGCACCGGCGCGTTGCGCGACAGCAGTTCGTAGGCGCGCAGCAGCAGCTCGGCGAAGTCGACCACGCCTTCGCGCTGGCACTGGGCTTCGTAGAGCTGGTAGATCTCGATCAGGCGGCGGCGGTGCGCGTCATAGGCTTCGACGTCGGCGGGACGCAGGCCCTCTTCCTTGGCGCCGTTGATGAAGCGCTGCACGTCGCGCGGCGGGTATTTTTCGTCGTCGACGCCATTGGCTTTCATCAGCCGCTTGATGGCGGCGAGCTGGTCGGTGACGTCGAGGATCTGGAAGGTCTGCGGCAGGCCGGCGTCGCGATGATGCGCGCGCAGCATGCGGTTGCACAGGCCGTGGAAGGTGCCGATCCAGAGGCCGCGCGTATCGATCGGCAGGATGGCCGACATGCGCGCCAGCATTTCGCGGGCGGCCTTGTTGGTGAACGTGACGGCCAGCAGCCCAAAAGGCGAGGCCTGGCCGGTTTGAATCAGCCAGGCCATGCGGGTGGTGAGTACCCGGGTCTTGCCGCTGCCCGCCCCGGCCAGGACCAGGGCGTGCTGCGGTTCTAACGTTACTGCGGCGCGTTGTTCAGGATTGAGCTTCTCTAGCATCATGCCGCGTAGCGGCGCAGACGTTGAGCGAATTGCTCGAGCCCGGCGATGCCGCTTTGCTGGGCGCGCTGGCACCAGGCCTGCAGGTCATGGAGGAGCTGTTCGCTGCTGGCGCTGGAGCTTTCCCAGATGCGGCCGAGTTCGCGGCGCATCTGCACCAGCGTCGACAGCGACTTGTTCTGGGCAATGGCCTTGTCCACGGCTTCGAGCTGTTCCGGTTGCAGGATGTCCTCGTTGCGGTGGATGGCGCGGCGCACCTTGTGCAGCTTGTTCCAGCCGCAGTCGGCGTTGCCGTCCTGGCGCGAGGCCTTCAGCTTGGCGAGTTCCTCGCGGGCGGCGCTCTTGATCACGTCCGCGTAGCGGGCCATGACTTCGTAGCGGTGCGTGATCACGCCCTGCAGCGTGCGCAGGTCGATGCCGGTCTTGGAATCATCCAGCTTGAGCTTGGGCGCGACCTTCTTGATCTTGGCCAGGCCCAGGAACTTCAGGATGTTGATGTAGCACCAGCCGATGTCGAATTCGTACCACTTGGCCGAGAACTTGGCCGACGTGCCGTGGGCGTGATGGTTGTTGTGCAGCTCTTCGCCGCCGATCACGATGCCCCAGGGGAACACGTTGGTGCTGGTGTCCGGGCTGTTGTAGTTGCGGTAGCCCCAGTAGTGGCCGATGCCGTTGACGACGCCGGCCGCCCAGAAGGGGATCCAGGCCATCTGCACCGCCCACACCGTGACGCCGATCGCGCCGAACAGGGCGATGTCGATGGCGAGCATGGTCAGCACGCCCCACAGGCTGTGCTTGCTGTAGACGTTGCGTTCGAGCCAGTCGTCAGGCGTGCCGTGGCCGAACTTGGCCATGGTTTCCTTGTTGTTGGATTCTTCGCGGTAGAGCTCGGCGCCGCGGAACAGCACCTTCCAGATGCCGAACAGGATGGGCGAATGGGGATCGCCTTCCTTTTCGCACTTGGCGTGGTGCTTGCGGTGGATGGCAACCCATTCCTTGGTGACCATGCCGGTCGTCATCCAGAGCCAGAAGCGGAAGAAGTGCATGACGGCCGGATGCAGATCCAGGCCCCGGTGCGCCTGGCTGCGGTGCAGGAAGACTGTGACGGACACAATGGTGATGTGCGTCATGACCAGGGTGAAAACGACGATCTGCCACCAAGTGGCTTGGGTCAGACCGCCGGCAATGAAGGAGAGGATGTAATCCATAAAGCTGTTATGAGCCTCGCTTGAAGAGTGCCTGAAGTTTAGCTTACCTTTGCCGCGTTATGACAACGCAGTTTCAAAATAGTTTTTGAGGGAAATCAAGGACTAAGCCCTGCTTTTGACCCGCTTTTGACCATTTGAAGGCAAGCCCGCGGCCGGGTCGGCGCCCCACCGGCAACGCCACTGGCGCCATCCGGGCGGGGAATCGTCGGCACATGGCCACTGGGTTTTGGCCGGCTATCGCCGTTAAAGTTCCTGTCAGGCTGGTCCGCTGCCTTGCAGTCGCCACGCGCCTGGCGCACACTTCGGTCCGCCGTCACCGTTACCACCGCCACACGATGTTCCGCAAAAAAACCCGTCCCTATTTTATCGCCACCCTGGCTGCCGCGATGGCGTCGCAGGCCGCGCCCGCTGGGGCCCAGTCGCTGAAAACCGGGGACATAGCCGTGCTGGCGTCCTATTACGAGATCCGCGGATCCGACTGCCTGGCCCTGCGCGCGCCCCGCGTCACCATCACGCTGCAGCCGCGGCTGGGTACCGCCAGCATCGTGCAGACGCGCGGCCAGTCCGGCAGTTCCGGACGTTGCGCATATAAGACAGTGCCAATCGCACAACTGGTTTATCAGGCCAACCAGCCCGGGTCCGATTCCCTGGCCTGGGAAGTGAAGTACCAGAACAAGACCATCGGCACCCGCCGCTACAGCGCCACGCTCGGCATCGCGCCGGCTCCTTGAACGAACCGGCGGCTTTCGCCGCGCCAGCCGGGCGCCGGCATCGGCCCATCGCCTGATCCGGCGCCAGCGCAGTCGGCCTCAAGACGGCCGGCCCCAAGGACCGGCCTCGCGTTCAGGCCACGGGCTTGTCCTGGTCGGAGGCGGCGGTGACGGGCGGCACCGCTTCGCCGTCCACGCTTTCGGTGGCCAGTGCGCCCTCTTCCGGCGGCGCCTCGGCGCCCAGGCCGGCATCGGTCTCGGCCGCCGCAACCGCCTTCTTGCGGCGCTCGAACACCGCGGCGAAGAAGCCATCGGTGCCGTGGACGTCCGGACGCAACTGGACGTAGGGCCCTTGCAGCTTCAGGCTCTCGCAACGGGCGGCCAGGATCTCGGCGGCGTCCAGGCGCTCGAAGTCCGGATGGCTGGCCAGGAAGCGTTCGGCCTGCACCTCGTTTTCCTCGGCGAGCAGACTGCAGGTGGCATACACCAGCCGGCCGCCGGGCGCCACGCAGCGCGCGGCGCTGTTGAGAATGCGCTCCTGCAACTGGCCCAATTCTGCCAGCGCCTCGGGATGCTGGCGCCATTTCAGGTCGGGATTGCGGCGCAGCGTGCCGATGCCGCTGCACGGCGCATCGACCAGCACGCGCTGAGCCTTGCCGGCCAGGCGCTTGACGCGGGTGTCGTTCTCGCTGTCGATCGCCACCGGCACCACGTTCGACAGGCCGCTGCGGGCAAAGCGCGGCTTGGCGCGCGCCAGGCGGGCGGCCGAGACGTCGAAGGCGTAGAGGCGGCCGGTCGAGCGCATCAACGCCCCCAGCAGCAGGGTCTTGCCGCCAGCGCCGGCGCAGAAGTCGATGACCATTTCGCCGCGGCGCGGCGCCACCAGCAAGGCCAGCAACTGGCTGCCTTCGTCCTGCACCTCGATGCTGCCATTCTCGAACTGCGGCCAGCGGTTGATGGCCGGACGGCCTTCCATGCGAATGCCCCAGGGCGAGTATGGCATGGCCACGGGTTCGTAGCGGCCGGCGCTTTGTTGCAGTTCAGCCAGCATGGCGTCGCGTTCGACCTTGAGCGGATTGACGCGCAGGTCCAGGCTGGCCTGGCGGTTGAGCGCTTCGATCAAGGTTTCGGGGCTTTCCATGGCGCCCAGGCGCTCGTCGAGCCAATCGGGGATGCTGCCGCGCACGGCGCGCGGCAGCGTCGCCAGGTCGATCTGCAGGACGCGCTGGAGCCATTCGGCTTCGGCCGGGTCCAGGCCTTCCTGCAGCGTTTCCTTGCCCAGAGTGGCGGCCAGGCCCAGGATGGCCAGGCGGCGCGAAGCCGGCCCCACGCCGCTTTCGCCGAACTGGCGGTAGCGGCGCAGGTGGCGCAGCACGTCGTAGACGGCTTCGGCCACTTCCGAGCGGTCGCGCGCGCCCAGGCCGGGATGACCACGCAGCCAGTGCGACAGGGCCGCATCGGCCGGGTAGGTCCATTGCAGGATCTCACCCAGCACGCGCTGCACCTGGTCGATGCGGCTGGCGGCATACGACAGGCGCGGCCGGTTGAATTGCGGCTTCTGCGGGGCGGCGTCACGCTGGCCCTGGCCTTCACGACGGTCGGAACCTTGGAAACGACGCTCGCCATCACGGCCTTCGCCACGCGGGGCGCCGTAGGACGGGCGCGAATCCGGGCGGCCCTGGCCTTCGCGGCGGTCCGAACCGAAGGAACCGCGCTCAGCGCCACGGCCTTCGCCGCGCGGGGCGCCGTAGGACGGGCGCGAATCCGGACGGCCAAAGCCTTCGCGGCGATCCGAACCGAAGGAACCGCGCTCACCGCCACGGCCTTCCCCGCGCGGAGCGCCGTAGGAAGGACGTGAATCCGGACGGCCGTAGCCTTCGCGGCGGTCCGAAGCAAAGGAACCCCGCTCACCACCACGGCCTTGGCCTTGGCCTTGACCTTCACGGCGGTCCGAGCCGTACGAGCCGCGCTCGCCACGCGGTGCGTCATAGGAAGGGCGCGGCGTCGGGCGGCCCGAGCCTTCGCGACGGTCGCCGCCGAAGGAACCGCGTTCGCCACGGCCCTCGCCGCGCGGCGCCTCATAGGAGGGGCGCGGGGCCGGACGGCTGTCGCGGCGCTCGTCGGGACGGCCTTCGCGGCCGCTGGCGGCGCGCTCGGGGCGTGGCGCGCGCTCCTGGGCGGCGCGGGCTTCACCCTTGGGGCGCGAGAAGAAAGAACGGCCGTCGCGCCCTTCAGTGGTGCGCGCGCCGGCGGCTGCCGGACGGGAACGCGGAGATTGAGGTTTGCTCATGGTGTATTCCAGTGGGGCGGACACATGCCGCCCGTTAAATGCGATTCAAGGGCCGTCGGCGGCCCGGCTGCGCGGCTGGCGTCGGCTCAGGCCGCCGCGGACCAGGTGAACAGGCGGTCAGGATCGCCCTGCACGTCCACCCGGTGGTCATTCGTCAGCGTAACCCGGCCCTCGGCCAGCCAACGCACGGCGGCTGGAAAAGCCCGGTGTTCGACCTCCAGTACGCGCTGGGCCAATTGCTCGGGCGTGTCGCCGGCCAGGACCGGCACGCAGCCCTGGGCGATGATGGGTCCGTGGTCCAGCACCGGCGTCACGAAATGCACGGTGCAACCATGCACGCGCACACCGGTGGCCAGCGCCTGGGCATGGGTATGCAAGCCAGGGAACGCCGGCAGCAGCGACGGATGGATATTGACCAGGCGGCCGCTGTAGCGGTTGACGAAGCCAGGCGTCAAAACCCGCATGAAACCCGCCAGGATGACGTAGTCCGGCGCATGCAGGTCGATTTCGGCGGCCAGCGCGGCGTCGAATGCTTCGCGGCTGGCGTAGTCCTTGTGGTACAGCGCCGCGGTGGCGATGCCCTGGGCGGCGGCCCATTCCAGCCCGGCGGCGTCGGGGCGGCTGGCGATCACGGCGGCGATGGTGGCCGGCCAGCCCTGTTGGCGACAGGCGTCGACCAGGGCCTGCATGTTGCTGCCGCGTCCCGAGATCAGGATGACGATGCGGCGCGTTGGTGTGGAGGTTTCCGGCAAGATGAGCAATCCAAATTGGGGATGACGAACAATCCCGTAACCCAAAATTGTAAACTCTCGCTCGTGAAACCACCGCTGCGCATCTACCGATCCCTTCCGCCGCTCGCCCAGCGCGCTCCCAGCGCGTTGACCATCGGCAATTTCGACGGCGTCCACCGCGGACACCAGGCCATGCTGGCGCGGGTCTGCCAGGTCGCGCGCGACCGGAACCTGACCCCGGCCGTGATGACCTTCGAACCCCACCCGCGCGAGTACTTCGCCACGCTCAACCAGCGGCCCGAGCTGGCGCCAACCCGCATTTCGGGGCTGCGCGACAAGCTGGCAGCGCTGGCGCGCTACGGCATTTCGCAAGTCGTGGTCGAGCGCTTCAACGCTCGCCTGGCCGAGATGTCGGCCAACGCCTTCATCGAGAACCTGCTGGTGCGCGGCTTGGACACCAAGTGGCTGCTGGTGGGCGAGGACTTCCGCTTCGGCCACAAGCGCAGCGGCGACATCGACCTGCTGCGCGAAGCCGGCCTGCGCCATGGCTTCGAGGTGCAGACCCTGGCCGACGTCACCGACCGCCACGGCCACCGCATTTCCAGTTCCGAGGTGCGCACCGCCCTGGCGGTGGGCGACCTGGACCGGGCCCGCCATCTGCTGGGCCACCCGTTCCATATCAGCGGCCACGTGATCCATGGCCAGAAGCTGGGCCGCACCCTGGGCTATCCGACCATGAACCTGCGGGTGGCCGAGCGCTGCGCGGCCCGTTCCGGCATCTACGTGGTGCAGGTCTACGGCCTGGCCGACCGCGCCCTGCCGGCGGTGGCCAGCCTGGGCGTGCGCCCGACCGTCGAGGACCGCGGACGCGTGCTGCTGGAAGCGCACCTGCTCGACGAGACCGTCAACGCATACGGTAAACTCGTGCGTGTCGAATTCCTGCAAAAGCTGCGGGACGAAGAAAAATTTCCTGACCTCCCTTCCCTGACTGCCGCCATCGCCGAAGACGCGCGAAACGCGCGCGCCTATTTTGCCGTTCATGGACTATAAAAAGACCCTCAACCTGCCCGATACCCCCTTCCCCATGCGGGGCGACCTCGCCAAGCGCGAGCCCGCCTGGATTGCGCAGTGGGAGGAAAACCACGTCTACCAGGCGATCCGCGCCGCCAGCCGCGGCCGTCCGCGCTTCGTGCTGCACGACGGCCCGCCCTACGCCAACGGTGACATCCACATCGGCCACGCGGTCAACAAGATCCTGAAGGACATCATCGTCAAGAGCCGCAACATGGCCGGCTATGACGCGCACTACGTGCCGGGCTGGGATTGCCACGGCATGCCGATCGAGATCCAGATCGAGAAGAAGTACGGCAAGCACCTGCCCGTGGCCGAAGTGCAGTCCAAGGCCCGCGCCTACGCGCTCGAGCAGATCGACCGCCAGCGCAAGGACTTCAAGCGCCTGGGCGTGCTGGGCGAGTGGGATCGTCCCTACATGACGATGAACTTCAGCAATGAAGCCGACGAGATCCGCGCCCTGGGCCGCATCCTGGACAAGGGCTACGTGTTCCGCGGCCTCAAGCCCGTGAACTGGTGTTTCGACTGTGGCTCGGCGCTGGCCGAGGCCGAGGTCGAATACGCCGACCGCGTCGACCCGGCGGTGGACGTGGCCTTCCCGTTCGCCGAGCACGACAGGCTGGCCAAGGCCTTCGGCGTGGACAAGGTCGACGACGGCGCCATCGTCATCTGGACCACCACGCCCTGGACCATCCCGTCCAACCAGGCGCTGAACCTGCATCCCGAAATCGAATACGCGCTGGTGCGCGTGTCGCCCGCCCCCAAGTTCGGCCCGCTGCTGCTGATCGCCCGCGACCGGGTCGAGGCCTGCCTGAAGGGCTGGAACCTGGAAGGCGAAGTCATCGCCACCGCCCCGGGCGCGGCGCTGTCGGGCATCGAGTTCCGCCATCCGCTGGCGCAGTTCGAAGCCGCCTACGACCGCAAGGCCCCGGTGTACCTGGGCGAGTACGTCACGGCTGACTCGGGCACCGGCGTGGTGCACTCGGCCCCCGCCTACGGTATCGAGGACTTCATCTCGTGCAAGGAGCACGGCATGAAGGACACCGATTTCATCAGCCCGGTCATGGGCGACGGCAAGTACGTCGACAGCCTGGCGCTGTTCGGCGGCCTGTCGATCTGGGACGCCAACCCCAAGATCGTCGAGGCCCTGAAGGAAGCCGGCGCGCTGATGCACGTCGAAAAGCACAAGCACAGCTACATGCACTGCTGGCGCCACAAGACGCCCATCATCTACCGCGCCACCAGCCAATGGTTCGCGGGCATGGACGTCAAGCCCAAGGACGGCGGCCCGACCCTGCGCGAATCGGCGCTGGCCGGCATCGACGCCACCGCCTTCTACCCGGCCTGGGGCCGCGCCCGCCTGCACGCCATGATCGCCAACCGTCCGGACTGGACCCTGTCGCGCCAGCGCCAGTGGGGCACGCCGATGGCCTTCTTCGTGCACAAGGAAACGGGCGCGCTGCATCCGCGCACCTCCGAATTGCTGGAACAGGTCGCGCAGCGCGTCGAGCAAGGCGGCATCGAGGCCTGGCAGACGCTGGACCCGCGCGAACTGCTGGGCGACGAGGCCGACCAGTACGAAAAGAACCGCGACACGCTGGACGTGTGGTTCGACTCGGGCAGCACCCACGCCACCGTGCTGGGCGGCAAGGACGGCGATTTCGCCGGCTCGCACGGCGCCGAACTGGGCTGGCCCGCCGACCTCTACCTGGAAGGCTCCGACCAGCACCGCGGCTGGTTCCATTCGTCGCTGCTGACCGGATGCATGCTGTATGGCCAGCCGCCCTACAAGGCCCTGCTGACGCACGGCTTCGTGGTGGACGGCCAGGGCCGCAAGATGAGCAAGTCGGTTGGCAACGTGATCGCGCCGCAGAAGGTCTCCGATTCGCTGGGCGCCGAAATCCTGCGCCTGTGGGTCGCCTCCACCGACTACTCGGGCGAGCTGTCGATCTCCGACGAGATCCTCAAGCGCGTGGTCGAAGGCTACCGCCGCATCCGCAACACGCTGCGCTTCCTGCTGGCCAACCTGGCCGACTTCGACGCCGTGTCGCAGTCCGTGCCCTACGGCGAGCTGCTCGAGATCGACCGCTACGCGCTGGCCATGACCGCGCAGATGCAGGCCGAGGTGCAGGGCCACTACGAGCGCTATGACTTCCACCCGGCGGTGTCGCGCCTGCAGACGTTCTGCTCGGAAGACCTGGGCGCGTTCTACCTGGACATCCTGAAGGATCGCCTGTACACCTCGAAGGTGGACAGCGTGGCCCGCCGCTCGGCCCAGACCGCGCTGCTGGACATCACTCAGACGCTGCTCAAGCTGATGGCGCCGATCCTGTCGTTCACGGCCGAGGAAGCCTGGAAGGAACTGGTCGGCTCGGCCCTGAAGCACCAGGCCGACGCCGCCCGTGTCACCATCTTCACCGAGGTCTACCACGCGCTGCCGCCGTTCGCGGACGCCGAGGCCCTGTCGTCCAAATGGGCGCGCCTGCGCGCCATCCGCGCCGAAGTCCAGCGCAAGCTGGAAGAAGTGCGCACGGCCGGCGACATCGGTTCGTCACTGCAGGCCGAGGTCGACCTGTACGCCAGCGGCGAAGACCGGCAATTGCTGGCCAGCCTGGGCGACGACCTGCGCTTCGTGCTGATCGTCTCGCGCGCCACCGTGCACGCCGGCGAAGGCGAGACGCGCATCGAGGTCACGCCGTCCAAGCACAAGAAGTGCGAGCGCTGCTGGCACTGGCGCCTGGACGTGGGCCAGGATCCGGATCACCCCGAGATCTGCGGCCGCTGCGTGTCCAACCTGTTCGGCTCGGGCGAAGCCCGCGACAAGGCCTGAGCATGGCCGGCCCGCAAGGCTCCGCCCCCGTGGCGTCCGCCGCCGCGGCCCCCGCACGGGTGGGCCGCTGGCTGGCCATCGCGCTGGCGATCGTCGTGATGGACCAATTGTCCAAGGTGTACTTCAACACCTCGTACCAGTATGGCGAACGCCTGAACCTGCTGCCGTTCTTCGATTTCACGCTGCTGTACAACCGCGGCGCGGCGTTCAGCTTCCTGGCGTCCGAGGAAGGCTGGCAGCGCTGGCTGTTCACCGGCCTGGGCATCGTCGCCGCGGTGGTCATCACCGTGATCCTGCGCCGCACCCGCGGCCAGCCGCGCTTCTGCCTGGCGCTGGCGATGATCCTGGGTGGCGCCATCGGCAACGTGATCGACCGGGTGGCGTATGGCCATGTGGTGGACTTCCTGCTGTTTTATTGGCGCGACTGGTACTACCCGGCCTTCAATGTGGCGGACATCGGCATCACCTGCGGCGCCGTACTGCTGGTGCTGGATGAGTTGCTGCGGGCCCGCAAGCGGCGCGCCTGACCCCTGTCTCCCGTCCCCCATCGAAACCCGGCCCCAGGCCGGGTTTTTTGCCTATTTGAGCCCCCCTGCACGCATCGCGAACGGCGCAATGCGGCAATGCGGAATAAAATCACTGTCCGTTCCCTGATTCGACGGCATCCAAACGCCGTCCGACGCCCATGCTCGACCTCGCCCGCAAACGCATCGTCCTCGGCCTGACCGGTGGCATCGCCTGCTACAAAATCGCCGAGCTGGTGCGGCGCATGACCGAACAAGGCGCCATCGTCGACGTGGTGATGACCGAGGCGGCCACGCACTTCATCACGCCCGTGACCATGCAGGCCCTGTCCGGCCGTCCGGTCTTCGTCGATGCCTGGGACCCGCGGGTGCCCAACAACATGGCGCACATCGATCTGACGCGCGGCGCCGACGCCGTGCTGATCGCGCCGGCCAGCACCGACTTCATGGCCAAGCTGGCCCACGGCATGGCCGACGACCTGCTGTCGACACTATGCGTGGCGCGCGCCTGCCCGCTGCTGGTGGCGCCGGCGATGAACCGCGAGATGTGGGCCAATCCGGCCACCCAGCGCAATGCGGCGCAACTGCGCGCCGACGGCATCACCATCCTGGGCCCGGCCGCCGGCGAGCAGGCCTGTGGCGAGACCGGCGATGGGCGCATGCTTGAAGCCCACGAGATCCTCACCGACCTGATCGCCTTCTTCCAGCCCAAGCTGCTGGCCGGCCGCCACGTACTGCTGACCGCCGGCCCCACCTCCGAGCCGGTCGACCCGGTGCGCGTGCTGAGCAACCGCTCGTCGGGCAAGACCGGCTACGCCCTGGCCCGCGCCGCGCGCGAAGCCGGCGCCCGCGTCACGCTGATCACCGGCGCCACCGCCCTGCCCGTGCCGCGCGGCGTCACCGCCCTGTCGGTGATGACGGCGCGGCAGATGCACGACGCCGTGATGGCCAGCGCCACCGACGCCGACATCTTCATCGCCGTGGCGGCAGTGGCCGACTGGCGCGTGAAGAATGTCAGCGACCAGAAGCTGAAGAAGACCAGCGAAGGCGGCGGCGCGCCGCAGATGGAATTCGAGCCCAACCCCGACATCCTGGCCGAAGTGGCCAAGCTGAAGGACGGGCCTTGGTGCGTGGGCTTTGCGGCAGAGACCGAGAAGCTGGCCGAACACGCCGAGGCCAAGCGCCAGCGCAAGGGCATTCCGCTACTGGTCGGCAACCTGGCGCACAAGGTGATGGACGCCGACACCACCGAACTGGTGCTGTTCGACGCGCAGGGCGCGCACCCGCTGCCGGCCGCCGACAAGCTGGACGCCGCGCGCCGCCTGATCGCCGAGATCGCGGCGCGGCTGCCGGCCTGACGCGAGCGCCTGCCGGCCCAATGAAAACGCCAGGCGCAGGCCTGGCGTTTTTTACTCGCGGCGCCGGCCGCATGCCGAGAACAGCGGGCGCGCGCTCATTGCGCGGGTCCAGGCTCGCGGCCGATGGTCTGCAGATGTCCCATCGAACCATAACGGCCTTGCAACGCATCCCATTCGGCGGCGTCGAAGAAGGTCAGGGCGCCCTGCCCGAACAGCTTGGCGACCTCGATGCAGAAACGCATTGCCACGTCGGCGTCGACCGCGTTGGTCACGCCGGTGGCGCAGCCGGGCACGGTGGTCTGCGCGGTCAGGGCCACCCCCACCACCGGCGCGCCGGTGGCGATGGCCGGCTGCATCAGTGAATTGACGTGCCACAGGCCGTTTTCGTAGGGAGTGATGTCCTGCGTGGTCAGCGGCAGCGTCAGGGGCAGTTCGCCGCTGACCCACTCCATTACGTCCAGCATGGTTTCCGGAATGCGCAGCAGGTAGCCCTGCCGGGCCACGGGCGTCAGCGCCACCCCGCGGCGGTTCACCAGGCGATTGCCGCGGGAAGTGTCGACCGAAAGGATCGCGTCCATGCGCGGATCGACTTCGTGCGCCATCATTTCGCGCATCGGGAAAGGAGAACGCATCATCGGCACGGGATGATGCGCACGGGTGCCGGCGCGTGGACAGATGTGGGTACGGATGCGCACCGTGCCGGGCAGCACATCGCCCTGACGCGCCATGGCCATGATCTTGAGCGCGGCGGCAATGGCGACCACCGCGCCGTCGCTGTCGGACACCAGGCCGGTAACGGCGGGACGCGCGCCGATGCCGCCCAGGCGACCGACG
Organism: Achromobacter sp. 46006; assembly: GCF_059761975.1. Lineage (NCBI taxonomy): Bacteria > Pseudomonadati > Pseudomonadota > Betaproteobacteria > Burkholderiales > Alcaligenaceae > Achromobacter > Achromobacter sp. 46006. The sequence goes on along the minus strand of NZ_JCBANN010000001.1, from coordinate 86,267 downwards.
ATGCCCAGTTGCGGCGCGTCGTCATCGACTCCCCGGATGACGATGGAGAGAAACTCGGTGGCGGCGCCATCACGCTCCAGCCGCGTGACCTCGACCTCGCAGTCGCCGGCCTCGCGCAGGCATTGCGCCACCGCCTCGCCCGTGACGCGGGCCGAGGACAGCAACTCGATGGCGTCGATGACCTGTTTCATGCCGGAAGCTCCAGCGGACCGGGCGTGAACACGCGCGGTTCGGCGCTGCCGATGAACAGCGGCGCATCGTGCGGACCGACCAGCGTAATGGTCTTGCCCCGCACGCGCAGCGCGGCGCCTTCGGGCAGGCCCAGCACCGGCATGGCTGGGTTCAGCGTGCAGAACTCGGCCAGGCGCTGCGCACGCGTTTCGCCGCGATGGCCGGGCGGGTGGGCGTTGGTGTAGTGCGGATTGATCTGGAAGGACAACAGGCCCAGCGCATCGAAGCCTTCGGGGTCGACGATCGGCATGTCATTGGTGGTGCAGATGCTGGGGCATGCCAGGTTGGACCCGGCGCTCCAGCCCAGGTAGGCGGCGCCTTCGCGCACGCGGCGCGCCACCACGCCCAGCAGGCCCTGGCGGCGCAACTGGCCAAGCAGGTTGAAGGTGTTGCCACCGCCGACGATGATGACGGCGGCCTGCTCCAGCGCGGCCAGCGGATCGGCAGCGCGGTGCAGCGGCTGGATGGCCAGGCCGGTGTCGGCCAGCGCCGTCGTCACCAGCGAGGTGTAGTCGTCCCAGCCGCGGGTGACACCGGCATACGGCACGAACACCGCCGGGGCGCCGGGCGGCAGGCCCGCGATCAGTTCGCGGATGTCGGGCAGCGCGTGCACCAGGTAGCCAGCGTCGCTGCTGGAATTGCTGAGAAGCAGAAGATTCATGAGTCAGGTTCCGTGGAATCGGTGAAATCGGGACGTCGCGCGGGCGCGGCCGGATCGGGCAATGCGGCCGGGCGGACGCGAAGTATCAGGCCAGCCAGTAGGGATCGTTCAACTCGCGGCCCAAGGCCGCGACGTGCCGCACCAGCGCCTCACGCAGCAGCGCCACGCGGGCGGCGTCGACCTGGAACGACACGAACGACAGACACAGGCCGCGCAGCTCTCCGCTGCCGGGGTCGCGCACCGCCGCCGCCACCGCGCCGATACCCGGCATGGCCTGGTCGATGACGATGCCGCACCGGTCGGCGCGGGTCTGCGCCACGCGCTGCGCCAGCTCGCCGACGGTGGCCGGGCAATCCTTGCCTTCCATCGGCAGCGGTCGCGCCGGATCGGCGCCATAGAGCGCATCGAACTCGTCCTGGGTCAGGCGCGACAGCAACGCCCGCCCCATCGCGGTGCCCGACGCGGCGCGGCGCGAGCCCGGCGGCGACAGCACCTGCACAGGGTGCGAACCGTTCAGGCGCTGCAGGACGACAGTTTCGCGCTGGTTCAGGGTGGACAGGTAAGCGGTCAGGCCGCTGTCGTCGGACAGGCGCGCCAGCACTTTGCGGCAGGCCTCGTCCAGCGGTGTCGCGGCCTGCCCGGCGCGCGCCACCTGCGCCAGCAGCGCGCCAGGACGATAGCGACGGGTGACCGTGTCCTGGTCCAGCAGGCCGTAATGCTGCATCTGGTTCAACAGGCGCGAGGCAGTGCTCTTGGGCATGGCCAGGCGCTGCGCCACGTCGGTGAAGCTCAGTTCCGCCGCGCCGCCCGCGTAAAGCGCCAGCACGCGCTGGACGCCATCGAGAATGCTCATCAATGTTCCATAAATCGGAACCAATGTTCCTTAATTTTGAACAAGAATAATGCAACGCCCGATTCCCGGTCAATACGCCATGGCGCCGGCGAACGCGTCAGCCGGAAGGCGCATTAATACCCCCGGCCAGGGCCCGGCTAGCGCGTGGCGGTCTGCGCCCATTGCGCCAGCGGCAACGGCGGCTGCGCATAGGGTATGCGGGCCAGCAGCAATTTCAATTCCGCCCAGCCGCCCCGCGCCCCCGGCCAGCGGGACGGCGTCACCGGCCGCCAGCCGCCGTCGGCGCCGCGCTCGGCCATCTTGAAGCGGAAGTTGTAGTGTCCTGCCATGCCCATGCGCAGGTCAGTCACCACCAAGGCATCGTCCAGCGCGTCGTAGCGCAGCCAATCGTCGGTGAACCAGCGCAGCCGCTGATGCAGCGGCACCGCGGCCAGCGCCTGGCCCAGTCCGGGATTGAGCGGCTGGCGCAGCCATTCCGGCGGATCGCGGTCGAACCAGCTACTGACTGCCTCGTAGTAATGACCATCGGGCGTCTTGGCGATGACCCGCCACAGCAGCGTATTGAGCGGCATCGGCACGGCGCGCAGCTCGCTCACGGCGATGCCCTGCGCCTGCATCGCCGTGCGTACCCGCTGCTCGGCGGCAATGCGGCCGGCCAGCCCGAATCCCAGATAGGCGGTGCTGAAGATCAGTGCCCCGGCCAGCAAGCGCCGGGCACGGCGTGTCATGCCCGCGATCACCGCATAGACCGCCGCCAGCAGCAACGGTACGGTATAGGCCGGATCGATGATGAAAATGGCCGACCAGCTCTCCGGTGTCGAGGGCAGCGGCCAGAACAATTGCGTGCCGTAGACGGTGAAGGCGTCCAGCACGGGATGCGTCACCAGGACCAGCCACAGTGTCAGGAACAGCCGCCCCGCGCTGTATGGCGCCTGCGGCCAATACTTGCGTATCAGCCAGGCCAGCAGCGCCGCCAGGCCGGTGAGCACGAAGATCGAATGCGAGAAGCCGCGGTGGTAGGTCATCAGCGACACCGGGTCCGGATAGCGCATCAGCACATCCAGATCCGGCACCGTCGCCAGCGCCCCGCCGTAGATCAGCGCCCGCCGGCCTTGCACGCGCCCCAGCAGCGCCCCCTGTATGCCCGCGCCCAGCACGGCCTGTGTAACCGAATCCATAGAACTCCGACGATAGCCTTCAGCGGACGGCGACGTTCACGCGCCGTCCATCATGCAGGCGTTAAGATACCCGATTGAATTCAGCTAATTTTCAACTTTCGCGCCATGGACCAATACATCGACAAGATCGGCGTGCTGATCGAGACCAACCAGGCCTGGGCCGGCCCCATCACCTTCCTGCTGACGCTGGGGGAATCGATGGTGCTGCTGGGGCTGTTCATTCCCGCCACGGCGCTGATGCTGCTCACCGGCGGCCTGATCGGCGCGGGCACGCTCGACCCGTGGAACATCATGGCCTGGGGCATCGCCGGCGCCATCGTCGGCGATGCGCTGTCATATGGCCTGGGCCGCTGGGCCGGCCCCAACGTACTGCGGCGCTGGCCGCTCAGGCAGCAGCGCACCGCCGTGGCGCGCGCCCGGCTGTTCTTCTACCGCTACGGCTTCGCCTCGGTGCTGATCGGGCGTTTCCTGGGCCCGATCCGCTCGACCATCCCGACCGTGGCGGGCGTCATGGGCATGGCCCAAGGCCGCTTCCAGATGGCCAACGTGCTGTCGGCGCTGCTGTGGATGCCGCTGATGCTGGCGCCCGGCTACATTACCGCGCGCAGCCTGGGCGCGGCCGAAAACGCCCAGCAGATCGCCATGATGATCGGCGCTGGCCTCTCGGTGCTGCTAGGATGCGGGCTTCTGGTCGCGATGATGCGCAAACGCCGGCAGCCGGCGCGGATCCGTCGCGGCAACTAGGGCCCCAGCGGAGAACAGCATGGCCATCGACATGGAGCCGAAAAACGGCGACTTCGCGCGCTACATCGAAAACCTGGCGCGCGCCGGCGGCGCCACACCTGGGCGGGTGCCGAGCAAGGCCGAGGCCAGGCGCCAGGCCGCGATGCCCGCGGCCGCGCCGATGCCCACGCCCGCCCCGGCACCCAGCCACGAGTCCCTGGACGACCTGACCTGGGGCAGGACGGCGCCGCCGCCGCTGCAATCGCGGCCCGCGGAGGCCATCCCCGACACCATCGCCCCCGGGCAGACCGATGCCGAGGCAGTCTCGCTGGCCAGGCGCGCGCGCCAGCGCAAGCAGGGCATCTTCCTGACCATTGCCGGCGCCGTGGCCGGCTGGGCGGCCGTCAATATTGCCTTCCGGGCGCTGCGCGCGCCGCGCTTCGACCTGGACGACTTCATGCCGGCAGTGTTCCTGGGTTTTTTCGCGCTGATGCTGTTCAAGGCGGCCGGCGGCGCGCGCGATCCGCGCAAGCGGCCGCTGGAAAAACTGCCGCCGTTCAAGGCCTCGTCGCACCGCAAGGACGGCTGACGCGCCGCGGTCGCGGCGGCAATGGTGCTAACATTTCCGCCGCCCTCGCACAGACCCATGAATACCGGAGTGAAAGTGAACAACGTTGTCGGATTGAACCAGGCCCAGGCGGCCACGATGCTGAAGCTGCAAGGCGACCTGAACAGCATGATCAATCCGGACTGGATCAACGGCGGCGCCCGCTTCCTGCGCGCCGCCTTCGTCGAATCGGCCGAGGCCCTGGAGCACTACGGCTGGAAGTGGTGGAAGAAGCAGACCATCGACCTGCCGCAGGTGCAGATGGAACTGGTCGACATCCTGCATTTCTACCTGTCGCATACCATCGTGCAGGCCCGCGGCGACGTCAATGCCGCTGCCGCCGCGCTGGTGGCCGACCTGGCCGGCCCGGCCTCGATCACGCTGGACGGCAAGAGCTACGCGCTGGCCAGCCTGGACGTGCCCGAACTGCTGGAACTGATCGGCGGCCTGGCAGTGTGCGGCCGCGCCAGCTTCAAGCTGCTCGAGCAGAGCATGACCGCCTGCGAGATGAGCTGGAACGATGCCTATACCCAGTACGTCTCCAAGAACGTGCTGAACATCTTCCGCCAACGCCACGGCTACAAGGAAGGCACCTACATCAAGATCTGGAACGGCGAAGAAGACAACGTGGTGCTGGCGCGCCTGCTGTCGCAGCACGACCCCGCCCGCGCCGACTTCGCGGACATCCTGCATCGCGAATTGGAAGCGGCCTATTCGCGCCTGTAGGCCCCAGTGCGCGCACCTGCCGCCCGTCCATGAAGAACGCCGCGTCACGCGGCGTTTTTCATGGACTGATTTGCGGCCGTCAGCGCTGGCCGAAGCGCGTCTCGCCGAACAGTTCCTTCAACTGGCGCGGCTGCGAACGCCAGTACTGGCGCGGCGCACTGACCTGGCCGCCCAGTTGCGCCGCGGCGTGCCAGGGCCAGCGCGGGTCATACAGCATGCCGCGCGCCAACGCCACCATGTCGGCCTGGCCTTGCGCCAGGATGTCCTCGGCCTGCTGCGCCTCGGTGATCAGGCCGACGGTGATGGTGGGCAGGCCGACCGCGCGCTTGAGGGCGTCGGCGAACGGCACCTGGTAGTTCGGCCCCACCGGGATCTTCTGCAGCGGCGACACGCCGCCGCTGGAGACGTCGATGAACTCACAGCCCAATTCCTTGAGCCGCAGCGCGAAGGCCTCGGTCTGCGCGGGGTCCCAGCCGCCCTTGACCCAGTCGGTGGCCGACACCCGCACGCCCAGCGCCACCGACGCCGGCGTCACCTCGCGCACCGCGCGGAACACTTCCAGCGGAAAGCGCATGCGGTTCTCCAGCGAACCGCCGTATTCGTCGTCGCGCTGGTTGGCCAGCGGCGACAGGAACTGGTGCAGCAGGTAGCCGTGGGCCGCGTGCAGCTCGATGGCGTCGAAACCCAGGCGGATGGCGCGGCGGGCGCTGTCGACGAACGCGTTGCGTACCCGCGCCAGGCCGGCGGCGTCCAGCGCGCGCGGCGCGGGCTCGGCGGCATTGTGGGGCAGCGCCGATGGCGCCCAGCCTTGCCAGCCGCCCTGCTCCGGCGGCACCAGTTGGCCGCCGTCCCAGGGCGCATGGCTGGACGCCTTGCGGCCGGCGTGTCCCAATTGGATACCGAGCTTGATGGGCGAGTAACGCCGTACTGCCTGCACCACGCGGCCGAGCGCGGCTTCGGTCTCGTCGGACCAGAGGCCCAGGTCGCCCGGGGAGATGCGGCCGTCGGCCTCGACCGCGGTGGCTTCGGTGAACAGCAGCGCCGCGCCCGACAGGGCCAGGTGGCCCAGGTGGATCATGTGCCAGTCGGTGGCTCGGCCCTCGTCGGCCGAGTATTCGCACATGGGCGCGATGACGATGCGGTTGGCCAATTCGACATTGCCGACTGACGTGGAACTGAAAAGATGACTCATGCGTAGGGCTCCGGGCGATGGACGCGGATGCACAGCATAGCGCCGGCCAGCGCCCGGCCCGCCAATCCCGACGCCCGCGTGGGGGCTTAAGGCGCTGCCCGCCTCATCTATTGCCCTTCGATCACGCTGTCCAGGAATTGCCGGGTACGCGCTTCCTTGGGCTCGCTGAACAGCGTCTGCGACGCGGCATCCTCGACAATGTTGCCGGCGTCGAAGAACAGCGTGCGGTCCGAACTGCGCTCGGCGAACTTCATCTGGTGCGTGACGATGATCATGGTCATGCTCTTGCGCGCGGACAGGTCGCGCAGGATCTGCAGGATCCCGCCCACCAGCTCCGGATCGAGCGCCGAAGTGACTTCGTCGAACAGCATGATCTCGGGACACATTGCCAGCGCGCGGGCGATGCCGACGCGCTGCTTCTGGCCGCCCGACAACTGCGCCGGATAGACGTCGAGCTTGTCGCCCAGGCCGACCATCTCCAGGTATTCCACCGCGCGCTCGCGCGCCTGGTCGCGCGGCAGGCCCAGCACATGCACCGGCGCCTCCATGGTGTTGCCCAGCGCTGTCATGTGCGGGAACAGATTGAAGTGCTGGAACACCATGCCGATCTTGCCGCGCACCTTGCGCAGGTGTTCGGAGTTGACACCCGCCGGGCGGCCCTGGGCGTCGGTCCACATCGATTCACCATCGATTTCGATGTCGCCGCTGGTCGGCTGGTCCAGCGTCATCAGGACGCGCAGCAGGGTCGACTTGCCCGAACCCGACGGCCCGATCACCGCGACGGTCTGGCCGGCCGGGATTTCCAGGTTGATGCCCTTGAGTACCTCCAGCTCGCCATAGCGCTTGTGCAGGTTCTTGATGGTGATGCTGGAACTCATCGTTTTCCTCCGTATCGTTGCAGGCGGGCCTCCAGGCCGCGCACGCCCCAGGCCGCGACCAGGCTCAACGCCAGGAACAGCGCGCCGACCAGGGTCAGGGGTTCGGTGTAGCGGAAGGTGGTTGAGCCGATTATCTTGCTCTGCTGCAGCAGTTCGACCACCGTGATCGCCGACAGCAGCGGCGTGTCCTTGAACATGGCCACCAGGTAATTGCCCAGCGCCGGCACCACCGGCGGAATCGCCTGCGGCAGCACCACGCCGACAGCGGTGCGCCACGGCGACATGTTCAGGGCCCGCGCCGCTTCAAGCTGGCCGCGCGGCACCGCCTCGATGCCGGCGCGGTAGACCTCGGCGCAATAGGTGGCGTAGTGCAGGCCGAGCGCCACGATGCCGGTCGCCAGCGGCGACATCTGCACCCCGGTCAAGGGCAACACGTAGAACAGGAAGTACATCTGCACCAGCAACGGCGTGCTGCGCACGAACTCGATGACGAAGGCCGTGGGCAGCGACAACAGCGCCAGGCGCGAACGCCGCAGCAGCGCCAGCGCCAGGCCCAGCGTCACGGCCACCAGCATGCCCAGCACCGTGGCCTGGATGGTGATGATCAGCGCCGAGCCCAGCGTGGGCAGGATCTCCAGGGCGAAGGACCAGTCGAATATCGGTTTCATCGGATCCGCACCCTCCGTTCAAGCAGGCGCACGCCGGCGGTGATCAGCAGCGCCACCGCGAAATAAAGCAGCAGCATGAGCGTGAAGATCTCGGTGGTGCGCAGGGTTTCGCTGCGCAGCAACTGGCCGCGGAAGGTCAGGTCGGTGATGGTGATGAGCGAAACCAGCGCGGTGTTCTTGAGCAGTTCGATCAGCAGGTTGCCGGCCGGCGGCAGCATCGCCGGGATGGCCTGGGGCAGCACGATGCGGCGCATGATCTGGCCGCGCGTCAGGTTCAGCGCCACGCCAGCCTCGCGTTGCCCCGGCGGCACCGCGCGGATGGCGCCGCGCACCACCTCCGCGCCGTAGGCGCCGGCGTTGAGCGCCAGCACCACGATGCCCACCAGCATGGCCGGCAGTTGCACGCCGAACAGCGGCAGCACGAAATAGAACCAGAACAATTGCACCAGCGCCGAAGTGCCGCGGAATACTTCGATGTAGATCGATGCCAGCCAGCGCGCCGGCCGCAATGTCGACAGGCGCCCGATGCCGGCAGCCAGCGCCAGCGGCACCGCCAGGACCACGGCGCCCGCCATGATCTCCAGCGTCACCATCAGCCCTTCCAGCAGCGGCGGCGCCAGCTCGGCGATATGTTCGGGAAGGAGTTGCATCGGCGCCCCCTACTGACCGGCGCAGAGCTTGGCCGCCGTGACCCCCTGGGGCAACTCATCCGGCGTGAAGCCGAACGGCGCCACCAATTGCTTGTGTTCGTCGGTGCCGATGAACTTGGCCAGTTCGGCATTGAAGGCATCGGCAAACGCCTTGTCTTCAGTGCGGAACGCATAGGCGCCATACCCGCGCACGCCCTTGCCGTCGATCACCGGGTCGGTGAACGGCTCGGCCTTCTCCAGGCCGCTGCCGGCATCGGTCTTGCCCATCAGGTCATTCACCGTCAGGGCGGTGGCGGCATAGGCGTCGGCGCGGCCGGCCTGCACCCCGGACAATGCGCTGACCGCGTCCGGGAACACCACGACCTGGCCTTGCGGCACCTTGACCTTGGCGGCGTATTCGGCCTCGATGGCACCCACCACCACGCCCAGCTTGGCGTCGGGGTTCTTGACCACGTCCTCGTAGCTATGCAGGTTCTTCGGGTTGCCCTGCTTGACCAGGAATGCCTGGCCCACGCCATAGGTGGGGTTCGAAAACGCCACCTGGCCGCAGCGTTCGGGCGTGACGTACATACCGGCCGCGATGATGTCGAAGCGCTTGGCCTGCAGGCCCGGGATCAGGGAGCCGAATTCGGTCAGCACGCCTTCGACCTCGTTGATCCCCATGCGCTTGAGCACCACCCGGGCGATTTCCACCGACTCGCCGGTGACCTTGGCCTCTTTGCTGTCCATGTAGGCAAACGGCGCCTCGTTGGCGTAACCGATGCGGATCTTGCCGGCGGCCTTGGCGGCCTCCAGCGTGCTGGCGCCAGCGACGGAGGCGTTATCGCCGGTGGAGGCGGTCTTGTCCGAACCGGAGTCGGAGCAGGCAGCCAACAGGCCCAGGCCCAGGGCCAGCACGACGCGGCGGGTGCGTTGGACGATCATGGTCTTTTTCTCCCAAATTTATTTCTAGGTACATGGCTTCGCTAAAAATGATACGACATTAAATCATTTCACCTCTAATGATATGAACGAAAAAAGCAGGCCGAAGCCTGCTTTTCCCTCACCCGGCCCTATGACGGGTGAGCACTCGTTACGAACCGTAGGGGACTATGTCGTCCCTATTTTTGCGCCGCCCCCGCGTAGGAGAACTTGCCATTGCGGACCACGCCCATGACGCGGGCGCGTTCATCGAAGCCCTGGTGATCGTCCTTGGAGATATTGAGCACGCCGTTGGGCACGACCAGGCCGCGGGTATTTTCCAGGACATCGCGCAACGCGGCGCGGAATTCCGGCGTACCGGGCCTGGCGCCGGTCTTGAGCGCGCGTGCCACGGCGGAATCCAGCAGCATCCAGGCGCCATAGGCGTCGCCGGCAAACTGCGTCAGGGTGTTGGCGCCGTACTGGCGCTCGTACTTGTCGGCGAAGTCCACCGCCACTTTCTTGACCGGATTCGCATCCGGCAATTCGCGCGCCACCACGCCCGGCCCGGTGGGGAACAGCGTGCCTTCGACGTCCTTGCCGCCGACCTGCAGGAATTCCAGCGTGCCGATGCCGTGGGTCTGGTAGATGGCGCCGGTGTAGCCGCGCTCCAGCAGCGTCTTCTGCGGCAGCGCCGACGGCGTGCCGGCGCCGGCGATCAGCACCGCGTCGGGCTTGGCCGCGATCACCTTCAGCACCTGCCCCACCACCGACGCATCGGTGCGCTGGAAGCGTTCCTGCGCAACGATCTTCAGGTCGTTGCCGGCGGCCGCCGAGAATTCCTTCCACCAACTGTCGCCATAGGAATCGGCGAAACCAATGAAGGCCACATTCTTGAAGCCCTTCTTCTTCATGTCCTCGACCAGTACGGTCGCCATCAGCGAGTCGTTCTGCGGCATCTTGAAGGCCCAGGCGCGCTTGGGATCGGACAGCGGCTCGACAATGACGCTGGAGGCCGCCAGCGCGATCATGGGCGTGCGCGTCTCGGCCAGCACGTCGAGGGCGGCCAGGGCCGCGGCGGTGGTATTGGGGCCGACGATGGCGTCGACCTTGTCTTCGGAGGTCAGCTTGCGCAGGTTCTTGACCGCGCGGCTGACGTCCGTGCCGTCATCGAGCACCACGTAGCGCGCCGGTTCGCCGCCCAGCGTGCTCGGCCACAGGCGGATGGCATTGTTGGTCTGGATGCCGATCGCCGCGGCCGGGCCGGTGGTGGAGACATCCACCCCGATCACGATCTCGGCATGGGCGGACAGGGCGGGAACGGCCAGCGCGACGGCGCAGGCATAGCGAAGAAAGAAACGGGACATGACGACGGCTTGGAGAAGGAAAAAACAGCGGATGCCGCTATTTTGCCTGACCGCCGCGGGCCTCGTAGACCAGGGCCGCCAGCGTCAGGTCTTCAAGGGCGCTGCCGACCGCCTTGAAAACCGTGATTTCCTCCGCGCCGGCGCGGCCCGGCGCGCGTCCCAGCACCAGATCCGTCAGGTTGCCGCGGATATCCTCGCGCGCCAGCACGCCGGCCTCGAACGCGGCCAGCAGGTCGCCGGCCTTGGTCGGCGCCTCGTCGGTATCCACGTAGACCGTGGTGCCGTCGAAGCAGGCCGTGTCGGTCTCGATCATGTCGGGCTTGAAGCTGCCGATCAGGTCCAGGTGGGTGCCGGGGCGCAGCCAGTCGCCGCGCACCAGCGGCACGGTCGACAGCGTCGCGCAACTGACGATATCGGCCTGGCGCACGGCCTGTTCCAGGTCCAGGGTGCTGCTGGCATCGAAACCCTGCTGGCGCAGCGCCGCGGCCAGCGCCTCGGCGCCGGCCGGACGCACATTCCAGACCCACACCTTGTCGATCGGCCGTACCGTGCGCATGGCCTGCGCCACCAGCCCGGCGATGCGGCCCGACCCCACGATGACCAGCACCCGCGCATCCTCGCGCGCCAGGTATGAGGCACCCAGCGCCGCCGCGCCGGCGGTGCGGAACACCGTCACCAGGTCACCGTCCACCTGCGCAAGCGGCACGCCGGTGCGGGCGCTGTACAGGTTGTAGGTGGCGTGCAGGCCCGGCAGCGACTGGCGCGTGTTCTCGGGAAAGATGTTGATGACCTTGACGCCGAAGTAACCCTGCTCGTTCCAGGCCGGCATGATCAGCGTGGTGCCGTGCGCGCCACCCGACTCGATGGCGTGGACGTGGCGCGGCGGCACGTGGGCGCCCTGGCGGAACGCCTTGCGCAAGGCCGGGATCGCCGCGTCGAACGACAATGCGCGGCGGGTTTGTTCGGTGTCGATCACTACCATCTGTATCCAATGCCTGTTCGGTTTGAGCCAGGGGGAAGTGTGACGGCGCCGCGCGGCGCTGACAAGGCGCCGCTAGCCGCGGTTACATCGGCTTGCCGGATGCGGGCGGCCGACAGGCGACGCCCCGCCACGCGCGCCGTATCATGGTCCATGCCCCTTCCGGCAACGCGCGCCGCCGCTGGCGAGCCGCGCGCTCCCTCAACCGGACGCGTCCGTCGCGGGCGCGTTCCCTCAACAGGAGTCACGCATGAAGAAAACCGCAACCGCCGCCTGGTCGGGCGATCTGAAGACGGGCAAGGGTACGATTTCCACTCAGAGCGGCGCACTCAAGAACCAGCCGTATGGATTCAACACGCGCTTTGGCGACACCCCCGGTACCAATCCCGAGGAACTGCTGGGCGCTGCCCATGCCGGCTGCTTCACCATGGCGCTGTCCAACATCCTGGGCGAAGCCGGTCTGACGGCGCAAAGCCTGGACACCAAGGCCGAGGTCACGCTCGACAAGGCCGACGACGGCTTCGCCATCACCGCCGTGCACCTGACCGTGGAAGCGGTGATTCCCGGCGCCAGCGCCCAGGCCTTCGAGGAGGCCGCGCGCAAGGCCGAAAAGGGCTGCCCGGTTTCCAAGGTGCTCAACGCCAGGATCACCATGGACGCCAAGCTCAAGTCCTGACCGGCCCCGGCAGGCCCGACCACGGGCGGCGCCATTGGCCCGCCCTATCCGAGGCTTGCCGAAAATCAATTTGACGGTCATGCCTGAGACATGGAAAATGAGAACCATTCTCAGGAACGAACATGACCCGATTCATCTACGCGATTTCTGGCGGCAAGGCGGCGTTCTCACATGACGCCCAGGTTTCGGCCAACCTGCGCCGGGTGGTCGGCTCCGGCATCCTGGTGGCGGTCGGCTATATCGACCCGGGCAACTGGGCCACCGACATCGCCGGGGGCAGCGGCTTCGGCTACGGTCTGCTGCTGGTCGTGATCGCCTCGGCCATCCTGGCGCTGGGCTTCCAGGTGCTGGTATCGCGCCTGGCCCTGGCCACCGGCGAAGACCTGGCCAGCCTCACCGCCCGCCACCTGTCGCCGCGCACTGCCAAGGCCGCCTGGCTGGCCGGTGAAGCCGCCATCCTGGCCACCGCGCTGGCCGAACTGATCGGCGGCGCGATTGCGCTGCGCCTGCTGTTCAACCTGCCGCTGCTGGGCGGCGTGGCCGTCACCGGCGTCGGCACCTTCGCCGTGCTGGCCCTGACGCGCGGCAACGCCGACCGTCACGAGCGCGTCATCGCCGTGCTGCTGTCGGTGGTGGCCGCGTCCTTCGTGTTCCTGCTGTTCAAGGCCAATCCGGCCTGGACCGACGTGGCCCATGGCATGACGCAGACCGGCCACGCGCTGCGCGACCCGCAAGGCTTCCTGATCGCGCTCGGCATCCTCGGCGCGACGCTGATGCCGCACAACCTCTACCTGCATTCCGGATCGCTGGCGCAACGCGCCCGCGCGCTGCCGGCCGGCGCCCGCGACCTGGCCATGCGCGTGGCCCGCAACGACACCCTGGTGTCGCTGGGCGTGGCCATGCTGATCAACTCCGCCATCATGATCGTCGCGGCGGCCTCGCTGTCCGGTTCAGGCATCATCGTCTCCAGCCTGGACGACGCCCACGCGGTGATCGGCCAGACCCTCGGCATCGGCGCCGCCGTCGTGTTCGCGGTGGCCTTGTACGCAGCCGGCCAAAGCTCCACCATCACCGGCGTGCTGGCCGGCCGCATCCTGTCGAGCGGTTTCCAGATCAACCGCGGCTGGTCCGACCGCCGCCGCGCGTTGGTTACGCGGCTGATCGCCGGCACCGTGGCCGCCGCCCTGCTGGCCTTCACCGGCGGCCAGGATCCCGACCAGTTGCTGGTGCTGAGCCAGGTCGTCCTGAGCCTGGCCCTGCCCTTCGCGTTGGGGCCGCTGGTGGTATTGGCCTGCCGCAAGCAGGTAATGGGCCGCCACGTCCTGCGCGGCGCCTGGGCCTGGGCGGCCGTGATCGCCACCGTTGGCATCATCCTGCTGGACGGCTACCTGCTGGTGGACATGGTGGTGTAAGCCTCACCATCCCGCGCCCTCGGCGCGAGGCATTCCTGGGCTGGATCATCGGCGCCGCGGCAGCCCCCGCCTGAAACCGGCCAGCCATGAAAAAACGCCAGCAATCACTGGCGTCTTTTCATGGCGTGGATCCGGCGCTCAACGGTGGGCGGAGGTCACCGGATGCTGGCGGCGGCCCGCGTCCATATCGTGCAGCACTTCACCGACAGCGCCGCCAAGGCGGCGCAGGCGCAGCTTGAGCCGACGCCAGCCCATGCGAGAGAACGGACCGGACAGGGTTTCCGCCTTGATGGCCTCGCGGATCAGCGACCGCTCCAGCGCATCCGACATACGGGCATTTTTCAACGCGGTATCGCTCATGATTCTCTCCTTGAGAAGGCGCGATGGGAACAGCACAAGTCCATCTTAGACCTGTGGTTGCTGCGTTGCAATAAAACTGCCTAGCATTATTTTTGCCGTTGCGAAATGGGTACAAACACCACCATTACGGTGCATCAGGCACCGCTTCCGGCACCATTACTGTGCATTGCACAAACCCTATCGACGCACAAGGTGGGCATCGATCAGCCTGTCGGCCATGTCAGCCACCCGCCCCGCCGGTCCGCCTTCGCCGAACAACTGGCTGGAGACGAAAGCCCCCTCGATCAGCAATAGCAGACCGTCGCCCAGCGCTTCGGCATCGGGCGCTCCCATGCCGGCTGCCATCGCCCTCAGGCGCTGGCGCAACTCCAGCTTGTGCGCGATCGCCACTTCGCGCGCCGGATGGCCCGCCTCGGGGTACTCGACCGCCGCGTTGGTCAGGCCGCAGCCCCGGTAGCCGCTTTGCACCGCCCGTACGCTCAAGCCTGACAGATAGGCGCGCAACTGCGCGCGCGGATCGCCCGGATGGGCATCGCAGGCGGCATTGAAACGCCCCCAGAACTCCGCGTCGTAGTCGCGCAGGTAGGTCGCCGCCAGCTCGTCCTTGGACGAGAAGCTGCGATAGAGACTGGGCTTGGTGACGCCGGCCTGGTTGACGATGGCGTCCACTCCCACCGCACGGATGCCGTCGCGGTAGAACATCTCGCGCGCCGTCTGGCGGATGCGGTCGGCCGCCAGCAACGGTTTGGCTGAAGCGTCGGCGGCCTTGCCGCCCGCGGGGGATTTACTGGCCATTCGAAAGACTCCTTGCTGAGACCGGCCGGCAAGGCCGGCCGCCCTGGAACAGGGTCGTCAAAAATATCTCTTGACGATGTTACTAACCGGTACGTACCATTCGCAAACCAAAATACGTACCGGTCAGTAACATGAGTATATCCCGACTCCCCATCCCCTTCCGCCGCGCCGGCCAGAAGTACGCCTTTGTCGTGATCGCGGTCGTGTTCCTGGCCCTGCTGGTATCGGCCGGCCTGCGCTCCTCGCCCAGCGTGCTGCTGGTGCCGCTGGAGGAAAACTTCGGCTGGAACCGCGGCACCACCTCGTTCGCCGCCGCCGTCGGCATCTTCCTGTACGGCCTGGTCGGGCCGTTCGCCGCGGCCGCGATGGAACGCTTCGGCCTGCGCCGCGTGCTGATCGCCGCCCTGTCGTTGATGGCCGCCTCCAGCGCCATCAGCGCCTATATGACCCAGCCGTGGCACCTGCTGATGACCTGGGGCGTGTTCTCGGGCATCGGCTCGGGCGCGGTCGCCGTCGTCATGGGCGCCACCGTGGTCAACCGCTGGTTCAGCAAGCACCGCGGCCTGATGATGGGCCTGCTGACGGCCAGCACCGCCACCGGCACGCTGATCTTCCTGCCGCTGCTGGCGGCGCTGGCGTCGTCGGGCGACTGGACCCGGGTGGTCTGGACCGTGGCCGGCGCCGCCGCCGCGCTGGTGCCGCTGGCCTGGTGGCTGGTGCCCGACCGTCCCGCCAGCGTCGGCCTGATGCCGTTCGGCAGCGATCCGCATGCGCCACCCGCGCCTGCGGCGCCGCGCACCGGCATGATCGCCGCCACCTTCGGCGCCCTGGCGCGCGCCGCCAGGACCCGCACCTTCTGGTTCCTGTTCGCCACCTTCTTCATCTGCGGCTTCACCACCAACGGCCTGGTCGGCACGCACCTGATCGCGCTCTGCGGCGACCATGGCATCCCCGAAGTGCAGGCGGCCGGCCTGCTGGCGGTAATGGGCATCTTCGACCTGTTCGGCACCACCGCCTCCGGCTGGCTGACCGACCGCTACGATCCGCGCAAGCTGCTGTTCGTCTACTACGGGCTGCGCGGACTGGCGCTGATCTACCTGCCGTATTCCGACTTTTCGTTCTACGGCCTGGCGATCTTCGCCGTGTTCTTCGGCCTGGACTGGATCGCCACCGTGCCGCCCACGCTGCGCCTGGCCACCGAAGCCTTCGGCGACCGCGAGGCGCCCATCGTGTTCGGCTGGATCGTCGCCGGCCACCAGCTGGGCGCGGCCAGCGCCGCCTGGATGGCGGGCGTGGTGCGCCAGTCGCAAGGCAGCTACCTGATGGCCTTCGTCGCGGCCGGCGCCACCGGCCTGATCGCCGCCGTCATCGCGCTGATGATCGGCCGCGAGCGGGTCGTGGCACAACCCGCGTAGTACGCCCCCGCGCGGCACAAAAAAAGCCCGGCCTGCCGGGCTTTTCATTGCGGCGAAAGGACAGGCCTAGGCCTCTTCCACTTCCCCCAGGTACGCGGCGCGCACCTTGGGATCGTGCAGCATGTCGGCGGCGGGACCCGACAGGGTGATCTCGCCGGACTCCATCACGTAGCCGCGGTGGCTGTTCTCCAGCGCCAGGCGGGCGTTCTGCTCGATCAGCAGGATCGTCACGCCTTCGCTGGCGATGGTGCGCACCACCTCGAAGACCTTTTCCACCATCAGCGGTGCCAGGCCCATCGAGGGCTCATCCAGCAGCAGCAGCCTGGGGCGCGCGATCATCGCGCGGCCCATCGCCACCATCTGCTGCTCGCCGCCCGAGAGCGTGCCGGCCGCCTGCCTGCGACGTTCGGCCAGGCGCGGAAACAGCGTGAACACCCGGTCGGTATCCTGCCGCACCTGCGCGGCGTCGCGCCGGATATACGCGCCCATCGCCAGGTTTTCCTCGATGGTGAGCTGGCCGAAGATGCCGCGGCCTTCGGGCACCATCACCAGTCCCTGGCGCACCAGCTCGTGCGATTTCCTGCCGCCGATGGACTGACCGCCATAGACCACTTCGCCGCCGGCCAGCGGCACCAGGCCGCAGATGGCGCGCAGGGTCGTGCTCTTGCCGGCGCCGTTGGCGCCGATCAGGCAGACCAGTTCGCCTTCATCCACCCGCAGGTCGATGCCGCGCACCGCGCGGATGCCGCCATAGGCGACCTGCAGGCCGCGCAGTTCCAGTAGGGGATTGCTTGCCGTCGTCATGCCGGGCGCTCCTGATGAATCAGCGGATCCTGGGCGGCGCCCGCGCCCAGATACGCTTCAATGACTTTCGGGTCGCGCTGCACCTGGGCGGGTTTGCCCATGGCCAGCACCTTGCCGTACTCCAATACCAGCACGCGATCGCACAGGCCCATGACCAGCTTCATGTCGTGTTCGATCAGCAGCACCGTGACGCCATCGCCGCGGATCTTCTCGATCAGCTTGCGCAGCACCACGGTTTCCGAGGCATTCATGCCGGCGGCCGGTTCGTCCAGCGCCAGCAGCTTGGGATCGGTGGCCAGCGCGCGCGCGATCTCCAGGCGCCGCTGGTCGCCGTAGGGCAGCGAACGCGCCACGTCGTTGGCGCGATGGCCGATGCCGACGTATTCCAGCAATTCCTGGGCGCGAGCCTCGATGGCGGCTTCCTCGGCGCGCGTGGCGCGGGTGCGGAACACCGCGCCCAGCACGCCGGCGCGGGTACGCATGTGGCGGCCGATCATCACGTTTTCGATCGCGCTCAGGTTGGCGAACAGGCGGATGTTCTGGAACGTGCGCGCCAGGCCTGCATGCGCCACCTCGTGCGGCTTCTTGCCCGACATGGACGCGCCGTTGAACGTACAACTGCCGTCTTCCGGAATGTAGAGGCCCGTGAGCACGTTGAACAGCGTCGTCTTGCCGGCGCCGTTGGGCCCGATCAGGCCGTAGATCTCGCCCTGCTCGATGTCGAAGCTGACGTCCGACAGCGCTTGCAGGCCGCCGAAGCGTTTGCCCAGTCCCTGGGCTTGCAGCAGTTTGCTCATGCCGCGCCTCCCTGGGCCTTGGTCGCCAGTTCACGCCGGCGCACGGCCGACGGCCACAGGCCGGCGGGGCGGAACAGCATCACGCACACCATCGCCAGGCCGAACAGCAGCATGCGGATGCCTTCCGGGTCCAGCACGACGGCGCCGAACAGCATCTGCTGCACCGGCTCGACCACCGCGCGCAGGAACTCGGGCAACGCGGCCAGGATCAGCGCGCCCAGGATCACGCCCGGGATGTGGCCCATGCCGCCCAGCACCACCATGCACAGGATCGAGATCGATTCCATCAGCGAGAAACTCTCCGGGCTGACAAAGCCCTGCATCGAGGCGAACAGCGCGCCCGCCACGCCGCCGAACGAAGCGCCCATGGCGAAGGCCAGCAGCTTGATGTTGCGCGTGTTGATGCCCATCGCCTTGGCCGCGATCTCGTCTTCGCGGATGGCTTCCCAGGCGCGGCCGATGCGCGAATTCTGCAGGCGCACGCACACCAGGATGATGATCAGCGTCAGCGCCAGCAGCAGGTAGTAGTACTTCTCCGGCCCGGTCACGCGCATGCCAAGCAGGCTCTCGGTGCGGCCGAAGGCGAACTCGCCCACCTTGAAGGTGTCGATGCGGTTGATGCCTTGCGGGCCGTTGGTGATGTTGACCGGCGCGTTCAGGTTGTTCAGGAAGATGCGGATGATCTCGCCGAAACCGAGCGTCACGATGGCCAGGTAGTCGCCGCGCAGCTTGAGCGTCGGCGCCCCCAGCAGCACCCCGAACAGGCACGCCACCGCCAGCGCGATCGGCAGGATCGCCCAGAACGGCAGGTGCAGGCCGAAGTGCGGCGAGGCCAGCAGCGCCCAGGTGTAGGCGCCCACCGCGTAGAACGCGATGTAGCCCAGATCGAGCAGGCCGGCGAAGCCCACCACGATGTTCAGGCCCAGCGACAGCATCACGTACAGCAACGCGAAGTTAAGAATGCGGACCCAGCTCTGGCCGGCCATGCCGAGCACGAACGGCAGCACCGCCAGCACAATGCCGATCAACGCGATGCCGATCAGGTTGCGGGTCGAGAACCCGCGGTTTTTCAGGGTGGTGCTCATGCGCGATCCCCCACGCGTTCGCCCAGCAGGCCGGACGGACGGAAAATCAGTACCAGCACCAGCACGAAGAACGCGAACACGTCCTGGTAATGGCTGCCCAGGAAGCCGCCGGTCAGGTCGCCGATGTAGCCGGCGCCCAGCGATTCGATGATGCCCAGCAAGAGGCCGCCCGCCATGGCGCCGACCAGATTGCCGATGCCGCCCAGCACCGCGGCCGTGAACGCCTTCAGGCCCAGCATGAAGCCCATGGTGTATTGCGACACGCCGTAATAGGTGGCGACCATCATGCCGGCCACGGCGGCCAGCGCCGAGCCGATCAGGAACGCCGCCGAGATCACGGTGTTGATGTTCACACCCATCAGGCCGGCCACTTCGCGGTTCTGCGCGGTGGCGCGCATGGCGGTGCCCAGGCGCGTCTTGTGCACCACCGCCAGCAGCCCGCCCATGATCAGCGCGGCGATCGCGACGATGGCGATCTGCAGCGTGCTCATGCGCGCGCCGAAGATCTCGAACACCTGCGGCGACAGCACCTGCGGGAAGTTCAGGTAGTTGCGGCCCCAGCCCATCATCGCCAGGTTCTGCAGGATGATGGACACGCCGATGGCGGTGATCAGGGCGGCCAGGCGCGGAGCGCGGCGCAGCGGTCGGTAGGCCACGCGCTCGGCAGTCCAGCCCACCGCCATGCACAGCGGCACCGACACCAGCAGGCCCAGGCCCAGCACCACGAAGGCGGATGCGGATGGGTCGCCGCCGACCAGCGAGATGGCGATCGTGGTCGCCGCCATCGCGCCGATCATGACGACGTCGCCATGCGCGAAGTTGATCAGCCCGATGATGCCGTACACCATGGTGTAGCCGAGGGCGACCAGGGCATAGACGCTGCCGAGCGTGATGCCGTTAATCAGTTGTTGAATGAAGATATCCATAGGGGCCGCGGAAAAAGCCTGGAAAAAAATCGCGCGAAATCGGGATGCGGCGCGGCCCCGGGGGCCGCTTTCGCGCAGATCGCCGCCGCGCCGGGCGGCGCGCGCGGGGTCAGGATTGGCCAAGGCCTGTGCACGCAAAAAGGAGCCTCGCACAGGCCCTGGACGCGGCGGCGCCGCGCCCAGGCCGGGTCAGGCGGCCTTAGTTGGCCTGGCTGACCATCGTTTCAACCATCTCCCACTTGCCGTTCTTGACTTCGTAGATGGTGACCGAGATTTCCTTCAGATCGCCGTTCTTGTCGTAGGCGATGTGCTCGCTGGTGGCGCCCTTGCGGTTCAGCTTGGCCAGTTCCGGCAGGTATTTCTCGGGCTTGGCCGAACCGGCGGCCTCGATGGCGCTGATCATGTTCCAGGCGCCGTCGTAAGCGTAAGGCGCGTAGACGCCGGGGGCTTTCTTGAAGCGGGCCTGATAGCGCTGCTCGAAGTCCTTGCCCGCGGCCATCTTGTCCAGCGGCACGCCGGCCAGCGAGGCATAGGTGCCGTCGGCGGCATCGCCGGCCAGTTTGATGAAGGTGTCGCTGCGGGTCATTTCGCCCGAAACCAGCGGCGCCTTCAGGCCGAGCGTGGCCAATTGGCGTTTCATCGGGCCGGATTGCGCATCCAGGCCGCCGTAGAAGATGGCGTCGGGCGCCGCGCCCTTGATGTTGGTCAGGATGGCCGTGAAGTCGTTGGCCTTGTCGGTCGTGTACTCGCGGCGCACCACCTCGCCCCCGGCGGCCTTGACGGCCTTCTCGACCTCGTCGGCCAGGCCTTGGCCGTAGGCGGTACGGTCGTCGATGATGGCGACCTTCTTGGCCTTCAGGCTCTGCACCATGAACTTGCCGACCGCGGCGCCCTGCTGCGTGTCGCTGGTCATCATGCGGAACGTGGTGTCGTAGCCCTGCTTGGTGTATTCGGGCGAGGTCGCCATGGCGATCTGCGGCAGGCCGGCTTCGTGGTAGACGCGCGACGCGGGAATCGTGGTGCCGGAGTTGAAGTGGCCCAGGATGCCGACAACGTCTTCATCGACCAATTGCTGCGCCACCTGCACGCCCACGCGCGGATCGGCCTGGTCGTCGCGCGACACCAGCACGAACTTGGCGGGCTGGCCGTCAACCTTGATGCCCTTCTTGTTGGCTTCTTCCAGGGCCAGGTTCAGGCCGTTCTGCATGTCCTCGCCGTAGTGCGACTGAGGACCGGTCAGGGGCGCGGCGAAGCCGAACTTGATATCGGCGGCCTGGGCGGCGGCGGCCATGCTGGCAGCGGCGATGCTGGCGGCGACAAGCTTCAAAGTGGTGCGAAACTTCATGGGAATCCTCCGGTATGTCGGATGTGGCTTTGTTATACCTGGGCTTTTGGGCCAGGTGATCTAATTGAGTGCGATTGCCGGGTTGCCACAATCGAACTTCAGGTGCGACCGGATTTTGCTTCCAGTGCAACCTCGCTAGATATTGGAGATAACCCTTGGTTGCCCAAGGGTTACCCCTCGGTCACGCTCAGCCGATGGTCATGAGGCTGGCGTTGCCGCCGGCCGCGGCCGTATTGACGCTGATGGAGCGCTCGGTCAGCAGGCGCTCCGGCACATAAGCGGCGCCGGACGCCAGGGCATCCGACGTCAGGCCGTGTACCGCCAGGATAGCGCCTGGACGCTGTGCGATGCGCTGATTCAGCGTGCGCAGGGCATCGCCATCGCCCTCGAACAGCACCGCCTGGTAATCGGCCTGGTCGACCTCGGCATCGGCCAGAATGCCGGCCTGGCCCTGCTGCTCGGCATCCAGCGTGGCCAGCAACGCGTGCGCCGCCGGCGTGTCGGCGAACCAGGCGTGGTTGCCCGTCAGGCGCGCCGCGGCCCACTGCGCGCGCGCGCCGGCCTCCGTGGCGGCCACGCAATAGACCGCGCCGCGCGGTTCGACCAGATAGGTGTTGGTCTCGCCCGTGGGGCCCGGCAACGCAATGCGCTGCGGCAGCGGCGCCGCCGCGTCCAGCGCCGGCGGCAGCCCTTCGGGGCGCGTGCCCAGCAGGCGGTACATATACAGCGGGCCGCCGGCCTTGGGACCGGTGCCCGACAGGCACTCGCCGCCGAACGGCTGCACGCCGACCACGGCGCCGACGATGTTGCGGTTGACGTAGACATTGCCGGCATGGACCTGGCCGGTCACGTGGGCAATGGTTTCGTCAATGCGGGTATGCACGCCGAAGGTCAGGCCATAGCCGGTGCCATTGATGGCATCCAGCAGCGCGTCCAGCTCGTCGCGGGCATAGCGCACCACGTGCAGCACCGGGCCGAACACTTCACGCGTCAATTCGCCGACGTGGTCGATCTCGATGATGGTGGGGGCCACGAAGGTGCCGTGGCGGCATTCGCCGTTCAACTCCACCTGGTCCACGCGGTGCCCTGCCGTGCGCATGGCGTCGATATGGCGCTGGATGTTGTTGCGCGCCTCGGTGTCGATGACCGGGCCGACGTCTACCGACAGGCGGTCGGGATTGCCCACGCTGAGCTCGCGCATGGCGCCGCGCAGCATGGTCAGGACGTGCTCGGCATTGTCTTCCTGCACGCACAGCACACGCAGCGCGGAACAGCGCTGGCCGGCCGAATCGAATGCGGAGCTGAGCACGTCGAACACCACTTGTTCGGCCAGCGCCGACGAGTCGACAACCATGGCGTTCTGGCCGCCGGTCTCGGCGATCAGCGGAATGGTGTGGCCATCATCGTCCAGGCGGTCGGCCAGCGTGCGCGCGATAATGCGCGCCACGTCGGTCGAGCCGGTGAACATGACGCCGCGCACGCCGGGGCTGGCCACCAGTTGCGCGCCCACGGTTTCGCCGCGGCCGGGCAACAACTGGACGGCGCCGGCGGGCACGCCGGCGGCGCGCAGGATCGCCACCGCCTGCGCCGCGATCAGCGGCGTCTGCTCGGCCGGCTTGGCCAGCACGGTATTGCCGGCGGCCAGCGCCGCCGCGACCTGGCCAGTGAAGATGGCCAGCGGGAAGTTCCACGGGCTGATGCACAGCACGGTGCCCAGCGGGCGGTGCGTGTCGTTGCTGAATTCACGGTCGGCCTGGTCGGCGTAATAGCGCAGGAAGTCCACTGCCTCGCGCACTTCGGCAATCGCGTTGGGCAGCGACTTGCCGGCCTCGCGCACGATCAGGCCCAGCAGGGTCTGCATCTGCTCTTCCAGCAATTGCGCGGCGCGGCGCAGGCATTGCGCGCGCTCGGCCACCGGGGTCGACTGCCAGATGGGCGCGGCATTGGCGGCGGCGCGCAGGGCGGCCTCGGCTTCCTCGCCATTGGCTTCGATGACATGGCCGACCACGTCGCGCAGGTTGGCAGGGTTGCGCACCTCGACGGCGCGCGCCGGATCCCAGGCGCCCTCGCCTTCGCCCAGCATGGGACCGGCGCGCCAGGGGGTGGCGGCGCTGGCCAGCAACGCGGCCGACAGCGAGCCCAGGCGGTGTTCGTTGCTCAGGTCCAGGCCGGCGGAATTGGCGCGCGCGCCCTGCTGCACGCTGCCATACAGTTCGCGTGGCAGCGGAATCTTCTCGTGCGGCGCGCCCAGCGGCACGATGCGCGAAGCGGCCTCGACCGGATCGGCCACCAGCGTCTCGACCGGGATGCTCTCGTCGCCGATCAGGTTGACGAAGGACGTATTGGCGCCGTTTTCCAGCAGACGGCGCACCAGGTAGGCCAGCAGCGTCTCGTGCGTGCCGACCGGCGCATAGATGCGGCAGGGGCGGTTCAGCTTGCCCTGCGCCAGCGGCCCGACCACTTCGTCATACAGCGGCTCGCCCATGCCGTGCAGGCACTGGAACTCATACTGGCCCGGGTAGTAGTTCTGCCCGGCCAACTGGTAGATCGCCGCCAGCGTATAGGCATTGTGGGTGGCGAACTGCGGATACACGGCCTCCGGGGCGCCCAGCAGCTTGCGGGCGCAGGCCAGGTAGGCCACGTCGGTATAGACCTTGCGGGTGTAGACCGGATAGCCCTCCAGGCCGTCGACCTGGGCGCGCTTGATCTCGCTGTCCCAGTAGGCGCCCTTGACCAGCCGCACCATCACGCGGTGGCGGCTGCGGCGGGCCAGGTCGATGACGTAATCGATCACGAACGGCGCGCGCTTCTGGTAGGCCTGGATGACGAAGCCGATGCCATTCCAGCCTTCCAGCTCGGGCGTGAAGCACAGCGCCTCCAGCAGGTCCAGCGAAATCTCCAGGCGGTCGGCTTCCTCGGCGTCGATGTTCAGGCCGATGTCGTAGCTTCGCGCCAGGATCGTCAGGGCCTTCATGCGCGGCAACAGCTCGGCCATGACGCGTTCGCGCTGGGCGCGCGAATAGCGCGGGTGCAACGCCGACAACTTGATGGAGATGCCCGGGCCCTCATAGATGCCGCGGCCGGCGGCGGCCTTGCCGATGGCATGGATGGCCTGTTCGTACGAGGCGTAATAGCGGTCGGCGTCCTCGGCGGTAGTGGCCGCTTCGCCCAGCATGTCGTATGAATAGCGGAAGCCGCGGCTTTCCATCTTGCGGTTGTTGGCCAGCGCTTCGGAAATGGTCTGGCCCGACACGAACTGCTCGCCCATCATGCGCATGGCCATGTTCACGCCCTTGCGCACCAGCGGCTCGCCGCCCTTGCCGATCAGGCGCGTCAGCGCCTTGGACAGCGACTGCTCGCTGCTCACGGCCACCAGCTTGCCGGTGATCATCAGGCCCCAGGTGGCGGCGTTGACGAACAGCGATTGCGAACCGCCCATATGCGATTTCCAGTCGCCGCGCGCGACCTTGTCGCGGATCAGCGCATCGCGCGTGGCGCGGTCGGGAATGCGCAGCAGCGCCTCGGCCAGGCACATCAGCGCCACGCCTTCCTGGCTGGACAGCGAGAACTCCTGGATCAGTCCCTCGACTCCGCCGCCGCTGCGCTTACCGCGCAGCTTCCTGACCAGGTCGGTGGCCATGGCGTGCACTTTTTCCAGGTTCGGCATGCGAGCCTGGCCCAGCAACAGCGGCACGCACTCCGACTCGGGACGGCGATAGGCCGCCGTGATGGCGGCGCGCAACACCGATTGCGGCTGCACATCCTGGCCGAACTCGTAGAACGGCGGCGTGGCGGCGGCCTGGTGCTCGCCGCCGTCTTCGTCGCCGCCTTCTTCACCCCCCAGGTGGGACATCTCGGCCGGCAGGTGGCCTCGCTCGATCTTGTCCAGGTAGGCGAGAATCGCCTGCTTATGCAGCCAGTGCGGCGTGCAATTGAGTTTTTGCGCGGCGGCCTTCAGGCGGTCGCGCAGCGCGTCATCGACCTTGACGCCGAGGGTGGTGCTGGCCATAAGAGATTGCTTCCTGTCGCATGGCAGAGGTCACACCGGGCCCACGGAGGAGCCCGGCATCGGTAGGACCGTATGCTAGTCAGGTTGCAACCGGCTTTGTATTAAGGTTAACCCTATGGTTAACCGATTGAGATCACGGCAGGTTTCCGCCAGCCCGCGCCGTTGCTCAAGCCCCGTCGGAACCGGCCAAAGGCGAGCACCCCAGCATCCGCACCGCGCCGCCGCTATCCGGCGTCTGGCCGCGAATGGCCGATGCCATCGCCCCCGCCAGAGCCGCCACTGCGCGCTGCTGCGCCGCGACCAGCGGGGGCACGCCGGTTTCGCTCACGGGTTCGGTGACGACGCTGCGACACAGCAACCCGCTGCCTTTGAGATTGACCGGACGCACCCGCCAGGTGACATCCAGTTGCGCCATGCGGCCCGATACCAGGTCGAAGCGCTGCACATCCGTCTGCACCCGCCACACCGGCGCAGCCGGGCCGGGCTTGACCACCTGCACGTCCAGCGCCCCCAGGTCATGCTTGAGCGCGTCGGACAGGGCGCCCCGAATCTCATCGCCCAGCGGCGAACTCCAGCGTTCGGAATACAGCGCCGCCACGCTGTCATCGCCGGTGCGCACCATCAATTGCGGCTGGTCGGCCTGGGAAGCGACATTGACGCCCTGCACTTCCAGCAGGAACGGCGCGGATGCGCGTGGCACGGCCGGCGCCTGCGGCGCGGGACCCTGCAGCGTGTAGTACCGCACCGGCGGCGACGAGGCGCAGGCGGCCAGCAACAAGGGCAGGGTCAGCGCCGCCAGGCCACGGCGGCGATTCGAAAAAGGATGGAAACGGAGTCGATTCATGGGTTCAGTTCCTGACCGGGCCGGCGCCGGGGATCGGGTCGTCGCCGCGCCCGCGCAGCAGCGATTCGGGGTTCGCCTGCAGGAAGTCGGCCAGCGCGCGCAACGAGCGCGCGGCGCGGCTCAATTCCTGCATGGCCTTCTCGGCGTTGACCGGCAACGACGCGTCCGACGCCAGCAGCGCATTCAGGCTGGCCATGGAGTCGCGCGCCTGCTTGAGCACGCCCTGGGCCTGCGGCGCCACCTGCTTGTCCAGGCGGTTCATCAGCTTGGAAGTGCTGGACAGCGTGGCGCGCAGGTCCTCGCCGATCTTGTCGAACGGGATTTTGTCGATCTTGGCCACGATATTGCTGACCTGCTGCTGCAACTGGTCGAGTTGTCCGGGCACCGTCGGGATGAGGGCCGGATTGGCCATCTTGAACTTCACCGGCTTGGCATTGGGGAAATCATCCAGCACCACGTACAACTGGCCGGTCAGCAGGTTGGCGGTGCGCAACTGGGCGCGCAGGCCATGCTTGATCATGATGCCAAGCAGGCGACCGCCGGCCTCGTCGCCATCCTGGATGGCGTGCTCGCGCACTTCTTCGTAGACCCGGCCCAGGCGCTCGGGATACAGCGTGGCATCAACCAGCGCGAAGAAGCGCTTGCTGACGGGATCGAAATCCATGGTGATCTGCGTGACGTTGCCGAGCGTGATGCCGGAGAAATCGATGGCGGCGCCCACCGCCAGCCCGCGGATCGACTGGTCGAAACGCATGCGGATCGGGAACGCTTCGCCGTCGGGGTTGGCCTTGGCCGCCGCTTCGGTCGAATACAGTTCGAAGTGCGTATCGGCCGCCGCCGGCGTGTTGGCATCGCGCGCGCTATAGACCGGCTCGAACGCCACGCCCCCCACCGCCATCGACACCAGCGATTGGGTGCGCACTTTCAGGCCTTCGGCGTTGACGCTGAAATCCACGCCGCTGGCGTTCCAGAAACGGGTGCCATTGGTGACGAACTTGTCGTTGGGCGCGTCCACGAAGACCTCGACATTGACCGCGTTGCCGGTCTTGTCGAGCGCATAGCCGATCACGCGACCCACGTTGATACGGCGAAAATACACCGGCGATCCGATGTCCAGCGAGCCCAGGTCCGAGGCCCTGAGCATGAAACGCTTGCCGGCGCGGTCATGCGTCACGGCCGGCGGCGTTTCCAGGCCGACGAAATGCAGCTTGGTGGCCTTGCTGGCGCTGTCCTTGCCCTCGACAGCGTCCACGCCGATATAGGCGCCGGACAACAGGGTGCCCAGCCCCGAGACGCCGCTGACGTCCAGCCGCGGACGCACCACCCAGAAATTGGTGCCCTCGCGCGCCAGGTCCGCTACGTCCTTGGACAGTTCCGCCTGCACCACCACCTTGCTGCGGTCCGCATTGAAGCCGATCGACTTGACCGTGCCGACGTTCACGTCCTTGTAGCGCAACTGGGTCTTGCCGACTTCCAGCCCTTCGGCGGTATTGAATTCGATCGACAGGTCGGGGCCGGCCTGCATCCAGGTCCGCACCACCAGCGAAAGGCCCATCAGCGCCGCGACCACGGGCACGAGCCAGATCCATGAAATCCGGCTCTTGCGCTTGCGCGAGATCGTGGGTGACGCGAACTGCTCTTCACCAGATCCAGGTGCTTGGTCGGACATCGGTTTTTCCTTTTCTTCTTGAAACGGCGCGCGGCATGCCGCCCGCGCCCCGCAATCGTGCTGGCATCAACCCGCCCGCGCGCCGGCGGCGGACGGGCGCGGCCGGCTATCGGCAGCGGCCGCCGCGGCGTCGTCCCCCGCGGCATCGTCCAGCTCACTCGTATTTTCCAGATCCCAACTGCGCCGCAGGTCAAAGCTCATGGCCGACAGCATGGTCAGGATGACGACTACGCCGAACGCCGCCGCGCCGGCTCCGGCGCTGATCTCCATCAGGCCCTGGAAATCGGCCAGCGCCGCCAGCAGGATCACCACGAACACGTCCAGCATGGACCATTGGCCGATGAATTCGACCATCTGGTACAGCCGGGTGCGCGGCCGCAAGTTGGTGGTGCTGCGCCATTGCTCGGTCAACAATAACAGGATCAAGGCCAGCAGCTTGGTCAGCGGCACCGCCACGCTGGCAATGAAGACGATCAGCGCGATGTCCCAGGAGCCCATGTCCCAGAGTTCCACCACCCCGCCCAGGATGGTATGGGCGCTGTCGCCAAGCACGGAACTGACCTTCATCACTGGCAGGACGTTGGCCGGAATGTAGAACACCACCGCCGCCAGCAGCAGCGCCCAGGTGCGCGCCAGATGGTCGGGCTTGCGGTAATGCACCACCGCGTGGCAGCGCACGCAATGGTGTTCCGCCTCGGCATCGTCGGCGCGTGGCAATGCCTGCACCTGGCCGCAGACATGGCAGCCGGTCAGCACCACGTCGGGCCCGGCCTCGGGCACGTGCACCGGCACCACCCCCGCGGTTTCGGCATAGCGCCACAACACGTGCGGCGTCAAGCGCCCGAGCATGGTCAGGAAGATCGTGAGCACGCCAAAGGCGAACAGGCCGACGCCAGGCGACACCGCGGCCATGCCGGCCAGCTTCACCACCGCCACCAGCACGCCCAGCAGGAACACCGGCACCATGCACCAGGGACGCAACAGGCCAAGCAATCGCATCGCGGGGCGCAAGCCCGCCGGCTCGGCGCCGCGCGAAAGCGGGCCCAGCACCCAGAGCAGCACCGCAAGCTGGAACAGCGGCAACGCAAAACCGGCCAGCCCGGTCATGATGGCCACGGTGTAATGCCCCTGGCGCCAGGTGATGCCGACGGCATCGAGCAGCGAAGCCTGCTGCACCATGCCCTGCACCGACATCGACGCGACCGGATAGGCGTTGGCAATGCCGAAGACGATCAGGGCGGCAATGGCCAGCGCCAGCCAATTGGACAAAGTAAGCCCGCTGTAGCGCCAGAGCGTGGCGCCGCAGCGGGCACAATTGGCGGTCTCGCCAGGTTCGAGAAGATGTCGGCGATAGATGCTGGCGCAGTGCTCGCACTCGATCAGCGGCTGGCTCTGCGCGCTACGCATAGGCAGGCCCTTACTCGACCAGCTCGACTTCCTGCTTGTCCGGCGCATCCGACGGCGGCTTGCCGTGGTCGTCGAAATCCAGCGTGACCTTGCCGGCTTCGTCCAGGTCCACCGTGACGGTGCCGCCATCGACCAGCTTGCCAAACAGCAGCTCGTCGGCCAGCGCGCGCCGGATGGTGTCCTGGATCAGGCGCTGCATGGGTCTTGCCCCCATCAGCGGATCGAAACCTTCCTTGGCCAGGTGCTCGCGCAGGGCCGTGGTGAACACGGCTTCGACGCGGCGCTCGTGCAGTTGGTCTTCGAGCTGCATCAGGAACTTGTCGACCACGCGCAGGATGATCTCGCGGTCCAGCGGCGCGAACGGGATGATCGCGTCGAGCCGGTTACGGAACTCGGGCGTGAACATGCGGCGGATTTCCGCCATTTCGTCGCCCACCACGCGGGAGTTGGCAAAGCCGATGGACGGACGGTTCAAGGTCTCGGCGCCCGCGTTGGTCGTCATGATGAGGATGACGTTGCGGAAGTCCGCCTTGCGGCCGTTGTTGTCCGTCAGCGTGCCGTGGTCCATGACCTGCAGCAGGATGTTGAAGACGTCCGGGTGGGCCTTTTCGATTTCATCGAGCAGCAGCACGCAGTGCGGCTGCTTGGTGATGGCCTCGGTCAGCAGGCCGCCCTGGTCGAAGCCGACGTATCCCGGCGGCGCGCCGATCAGGCGCGACACCGCGTGGCGTTCCATGTACTCGGACATGTCGAAGCGCAGCAGCTCCACGCCCAGCGTGAACGCCAGTTGGCGCGCGACCTCGGTCTTGCCAACGCCGGTGGGGCCGGAGAACAGGAAGGCGCCGATCGGCTTTTCCGGCTTGCCCAGGCCCGAGCGCGCCATCTTGATGGCGGCCGACAGCGCCTCGATGGCATTGTCCTGGCCGAACACCACGGTCTTCAGGTCGCGGTCGAGCGTGGCGAGCTTGCTGCGGTCGTCGTTGGAGACGGACTGCGGCGGAATGCGCGCGATCTTGGAAACGATGTTCTCGATGTCGACCTTGCCGATCACCTTCTTCTGGCGCGAACGCGGCAAGAGGCGCTGCGCGGCGCCGGCCTCGTCGATCACGTCGATGGCCTTGTCCGGCAGGTGGCGGTCGTTGATGAAGCGCGCCGACAGTTCCGCGGCGGCCGACAGCGCGGCGGCGGAGTAACGGACGTTGTGATGTTCCTCGAAGCGGCTCTTCAGGCCGCGCAGGATCTGCACGGTCTGCTCGACGCTGGGTTCCGGCACGTCGATCTTCTGGAAGCGGCGCGACAGCGCATGGTCTTTCTCGAAGACACCGCGGTATTCCGTATACGTGGTGGCGCCAATGCACTTGAGCTGGCCCGAGGACAGGGCCGGCTTGAGCAGGTTGGAGGCGTCCAGCGTGCCGCCCGAGGCCGAACCGGCGCCGATCAGCGTGTGGATTTCGTCGATGAACAGGATGGCGTCGGGATTGCCGCGGATCTGCTTGAGCACGCCCTTCAGGCGCTGCTCGAAATCGCCGCGGTATTTGGTGCCGGCCAGCAACGCGCCCATGTCCAGCGCGAACACCTGCGCGGCCTGCAGGATCTCTGGCACCTCGCCGCGCGTGATGCGCCAGGCCAGGCCCTCGGCAATGGCGGTCTTGCCCACGCCGGCCTCGCCGACCAGCAGCGGGTTGTTCTTGCGGCGGCGGCACAACACCTGGATCACGCGTTCGACTTCGTGCTCGCGCCCGATCAGCGGATCGATGCGGCCGGCCAACGCCGCGGCGTTCAGGTCGGTCGCATACTGGTCCAGCGGCGACTGGCGCGATTCGCCCTGTTCTTCACCATTGGTTTGCTGCTCTTTCTGCACGGCGGCGGACTCCACCTGTGGCTGTTTGGTAATGCCATGCGACAGGAAATTCACCACGTCCAGTCGCGTCACGCCCTGCTGCTGCAGGTAGTACACGGCGTGCGAATCCTTTTCGCCGAAAATGGCCACGAGCACGTTCGCGCCCGTGACCGGCTTCTTGCCGGTGCCGCCCGCGGACACGTGCATGATCGCGCGCTGGATGACGCGCTGGAAACCCAGCGTGGGCTGGGTGTCGACTTCCGCGCCGCTGGGGATCACCGGCGTGTTTTCCGAAACGAACTGGCGCAGGTTGCGGCGCAGGTCATCCAGGTTGGCGGCGCAGGCGCGCAACACTTCAACCGCGGAAGCGTTATCGAGCAGCGCGAGCAACAGGTGCTCGACGGTAATAAATTCGTGCCGGGCCGAACGGGCCTCGACAAAAGCCATATGCAGGCTGACTTCAAGCTCTTGGGAAATCACGCTTCCTCCGTAACGCATCGAAGCGGGCAAATACACGATTCATATTCTATGCCGATCAGGGCGTAACGCCAGCGATTTCAAAAACCACGCTGTCATGACGGCCTTGCGCGTCCATGACGGTAAGCGTATACCGTCCGTCCCGCGTCAGCACCAGATTAAACGGACGACCCGACGCGGCCTGGCCCACCACGCGCCCATCGAGCATCCACCAAACTTCACCTTCGGCGCCCTGCACATCCACATCCACCGCCACCTGGGCGCTGCCTGGCACCGGCCGCAACACCGACCCGGTGGCCACGCCCCCCAGGCGCAACGGCCCTTGCGTGGCATCGGCGTAGCCGGCGAACGACGGCGGCACCGTGTCATTCAGGGCCCAGGCCGCGCGCTGCTCGGGGCATTGCCCCGACGGCACGCTGCCCAGCCGGTAACCCAACGGCCAGCAGGTCACGACCGGCTGCACCGTGGCGGGCCGCTGCCGCACATGCTGGGCGCCTTCCGGCAGGGCCGCGACGATGTCCTGCAGTAGCGGCGCCGCCACATTCGCCCCGAAAAAGCCGGGATTGGGGGTGCCGTCCGGCCGGCCCACCCACACGCCGATCGTCCAACTGTCGGTCACCCCGACCGCCCAGGCGTCCCGGAATCCGAAACTCGTCCCGGTTTTCCAGGCCAGTCGCCGCGCCGGGCTGCCCGACTGATAAAAGGGCCGGTCCGGGTGGCCGCCGCCTTCCAGGATGTCGCGCACGATCCAGGCCGCGCCTGCGCTCATCATACGGGACTCGACCCGGGGCTGCTCCGGCCGCAGTCGTGGACGCCCCGAGATGCCGCCACGGGCCAGGGCCCGATAAGCGCCCACCAATTCTTCCAATGTGGTGCCGCCCCCGCCCAAAATCAAGCTCAGGTTGGGCTCGGCACCGGCCGGCAAGCGCAGCCAGACGCCGCCCGTCAGCATAACCGAGGCGAAACGGTTCGGTCCGACCCGGTCCAGCAGGTCCACCGCCGGCACATTGAGCGAGCGCTGCAGCGCCTGCGCCACACTGACCGGCCCCGAAAAGGACGCCTGGAAGTTGCCCGGGGCGTAGCCGCCGAACGACAGCGGCGCGTCGATCAGCAGGCTTTCCGAATGGATCAGGCCATCGTCCAGGGCCTGCGCATACAGGAACGGCTTGAGCGTCGAGCCAGGCGAACGCACGCCGCGCACCATATCCACATGCGAGTAACGGGTATCGTCGGAAAAATCCGCGGAACCGGCGTAGGCCTTGACCTCCAGGGTGTCGTTGTCCATCACCAGCACCGCCATCGAGACCTTGGGGGGCAGGTTGTCGACCCGGTCCAGCAGCATGCGCTCGACCGCCGCCTGCATGTTGGCGTCCAGGGTAGAGGCCAGCACCGGCGGGCGGCTGCCCGGACGGCGCGAGCCGGCCCGCGGCCGCCCGGCTTCCTGCAGCAGGCGCTGCGCCGCCAGCGGCGCCAGCCAGCGGGCGCGCAGCGGCGGCGCCACCACCTGCTCTATCTTGGCGTCGGCGACTTCGGCCGGCGTCCAGCGCCCCAGCTCGACCATGCGGTCCAGCACCTTGTCGCGCGCCGCCTGGGCGGCCTGCGGATGACGGTCCGGCCGCAGCCGCGACGGCGCCTGCGGCAAGGCGGTCAGCATGGCGGCCTCGGCCGGGCTGAGGTCGCGCGCGGGCTTGCCCAGCCACAGGCGCGCGCCCATTTCCACCCCTTCGACAATGCCGCCCATCGGCGCGTGCGTCAGGTACAGCGACAGGATCTCGTCCTTGCTGTAGTGCATTTCCAGTTGCACGGCACGCCAGGCCTGGCGCAGCTTGGCCAAGAGCGTGCGCGACGGCTTGCCGGCCAGTTGCGGATCGATCAGGCGCGCCACCTGCATGGTCAGGGTCGACCCGCCCGAAACGATGCGGCGGTTGGTGGCCCACTGCCAGCCGGCGCGCGCCAGCGACACCGGGTTGACCCCGGGATGCCAGTAGAACCAGCGGTCCTCATAGGTCAGCAGCGTGTCGAGATAGTGCGGCGATACCTGCCGCGGCTCGACCGGATAGCGCCAGATGCCATCGCGGCTGGGATAGTTGCGCAGCGGCGTGCCGTCGGCGGCGACCACCACGGCCGCGCCGCCGGAGTCGATGGCAGGCAAGGGATAGAGGCGGTCGAACACGAATAACAACGCGGCCAGCGCGAGAAGCACGCTGGCCGCGAAGAGTCCGCGCCGCCGCCAACGGCGGGCGCGCGCGGCGCCCGCCGGCGGGGTGGCGGCGGTGTTCAAGGACGCTGCTTGGCGCTGCGATCGCGGATTTCGACCGTGCTCCATTGCTCGCCCACGCCGCGGATCTCGGGCCGGTACATGTCTTCGGCCACCGTCGACGGCACCGCATAGCGGCCCGGCGTCACCACCCGCACCAGATAGAACACATCGACCTTGCCACGGCCCAGCGAAACCGCCGCGACATAGCGGTCATCGCGGAACTCGCGGTGCTTGATGTTGGGGTCGGCCATCGCGTCGGCCACGCGGCGCCCGCCAATGCTCCAGTCCTGCATCTCGGGACTTTGCGACAGGTTCAGGTTCTCGACCTCGAAGCCGGCGGGGACACGGTCCACCAGCAGGCCGTCGGGAATGTTCTGATTGGCGCTGGCCTGGACCCACACCACCAGCATGTCGCCGGTCTGCAGCGTGCCGCCGTCCCAGGGCTTGCCATCCGGACGATACCAGCCGCGCTTGAGCTTGATCACGTCACTGCGCGGCGACGGCACGGTGGTCGGGCTGCCCTGGATGTCGTACTCGACAAACAGCGACTGACCGCCGGTGTTGACGAGCTGGGTGCCCGCCAGGTCGGCCGCGCTCAACGAAACGATGCGATCGGACCGGCCACCTTCCAGCGCCTTGCGCTCGCCGTTGACGGTCAACGTGGCCTGCCAGGGGGTGGACTTGTCGCCCCCCGCGGCGCGCGCGGCAAGCAGCAGTGCCATCTGTTCCTGGGTCGACAGGTACGAACGGTTGCCCATGCGCGCGGCCAGTTGCGTCATCAGATTCTCGACGCGGTCGTGGCGCAGCTCGTACTGGTTGGCCAGGGCGTACGACAGCGCGTAGTCGCGCACGGCGCTGCCGTAGTCGCCGAGCCAGTCGTCGTAATAGCTGTTGGCGCGGCGGGTGATGCCGTATTCGCGCGTCATGGCCAGGTCGAGCGCGCTCTTCATGCGCCCTTCATCGCCCATCAGCTTGAACGCGGCGGCCAACTGGATCAGGGGCAGCGGCGAACGCGCCCGGTCCTGATAGTTGTCGAACAACTGGCGCACCGTCGACAGCGGCGCCTTTTTGTCGCGCGCCAGCGCCAGGGCGGCCGTGGCCAGGCCGGCGAAGCGGCGGTGATCCTCGCGCAGCACGTTCAGCCCGCTGCTGTCCAGGCGGCCCGCCTCGAAGTCGCGCTTCAGGTTGGCCGACCAGGTGCCGAACGAGCCGCTGCTCTGCTGCACCTGCTCCAGCAGCCACTGGCGCGAACGGTCCAGCGAGGCCTCGGGAATCGTGAAGCCCTTGTCGCGCGCATCCTGCAGGAAGCCCACGGCGTAGGCCGTCAGCCACACGTCACGCGCCGACGAGCTGCTCCACAGGTTGTAGGAGCCGACGGCGTTGCGCATGCCCGACAGGCGGCCGATGGCGCCCGCGACCTTGGCTTCACGCTCGGCCTGGGTGCGCGGCTTGAGGCCGAACTGCTTGGCCGCTTCTTCGTCGATCAGCACCCACGGCAGGGTCGCGCTGATGGTCTGCTCGGTGCAACCATAGGGGTAGTTGAGCAGGCCTTCGACCACGCGGTTGACGTTGATCGGCGGACGGTTCGAGACCGTCATGCTGACCGTGGTCGAGTCCGGATAGTAGGACGCCACCCACGACGCCTGCGGCGTGTTCGACTCGCCCGGGTTCAGGCGCAGGCGGCGCACCTGGCGCTCGGCCGCGTAGGCCGGCTGCACCTGCAGCACCGATTCGCGCACGATGTGGATCGGCTTGGCGCCGCCCTGCCCGTCCACCGTCAGGCGCATCAGGCCCAGGCCATACGAGCCGGTGGTGCTGGCGGTGAAGCGCAGCGTGGTGCGTTGCTTGTCCTTGAGCGTCACGGTGCGGGTGCCGTCGACGATGCCGACCGGGTCCAGCGCTTCCAGCTTGACCGTCACCTTCTGGTCGGAGCCGCTCAGGTTGGTCACGTCCAGCGCGATGGCGGCCTGGTCGCCCGGGGTGATGAAGCGCGGCGTGTTCAGCTCGGCCACGATCGGCGCCGCCACCACCATTTCGGTGTCGGTGCTGCCGAAGTTGTCGGCAGTGAACGCGACGGCCATCAGGCGCAGCGTGCCGTTGAAGTCGGGCAGGTCCAGCGCGATGTCGGCCTCGCCCTTGTCATTGAGCTTGACCGGGCCCGAGAACAGGTCGACCAGCTTGACCTTTTTGGGCAGGCTCTTGCTGTCACCGCGCATGGCGGCGTCACCGCCCCACTTGAGCTTGCCCTTGGTGCCGTCCATCTTCTCGATCAGCTTGCCGTACATGTCCAGCAGTTCGGGCGCGTAGCGGTGCTTGCCGAAGAAGAAGTCGAGCGGATCGGGCGTGCGGTACTGGTTGATGTTGAGGATGCCGACGTCGACCGCCGACAGCGTCACCATGGCCTGCTTGCCCTGGGCGCCATCAACCTTGACGCGGACCGTGGTCTTGGTCTCGGGTTCGGTCTTGGCGGCGGCCGTCAGCTTGACGTCGAGCTTGCGGTCGGCGCTGGCGATCGGCAGGAAAGTCAGGCCCAGCGCGCGCGCCGGGGTCACGCGGTCGCCTTCGCTGCCGGGGCGGAACACCGCCGCAGCCACGTACAGGTCATGGCGCTTCCAGCTCTTGTCGATCGGGATTTCCACTTGCGTGCCGGTTGCCTTCACGGCCACCCAGGTCGACCACAGCATGCGGTCGCCTTCGACGGTGATCAGCGCCTGGCCGTCGTGCGGCGGCGTCAGGGTCAGCTTGACGCTGTCGCCCGGCTTGGCTGGCACGCCTTCCAGCTTCATCTGCACGCGGTCGGGGCGATTGCCCATGGCGTCGGCGTCCTGCGCGTCCCAGCCCGCGTAGAAGCGGTAGCGCAGGGTTTCGCCGGTCTCGGGATCGGTGATCTCCAGGCGGTAGCGGCCCCACTTGACCGCCACGGTGAACTGGCTGCGGTCCTTCAGCGCGATTTCTCGCGAATCGAGCAGTTCCTCGGTTTCGGTATAGCCGCTGTTCCAGCCGCGCTGGTCATCGAAGCGCCAGTAATACTGGCGTTCTTCGCGGTACAGGCGCATCTGTGCCTGCGCCAGCGGCGCGATCTTGCCCTGCGCGTCCACGCGCAGCACCTCGAACGTTGCCGGGGTGCCTTCGCGCGCCACATCGCTGTCGAACTGCGGGCGCACCGCGATCAGCTTGTCGGCGGGCCAGACGCTGCGCTCGATCGAGCGCACCACCGGGCGGCCGCCCGATTCCAGCAGGCTGGCCGAGACCCGCACTTTCATCGGCGAATGGGTGCCTTCGGTGCGCGGCTCGACCTCAAGTTGCGCGGCGCCCGTCGAATCCAGCGCGGTTTCCGGCAGTTCCTCGAAATGGCGGCGCGAATCATCATTCACGTCGCCAAAGATGAAGCCGGGCCATTGCTGCGGCAGCGCATAGCGGTCGCGCTTGACCTGGAAGCTCGACAGCAGGCGGTTGCCGGCGGCCGGCGCGCCATACAGGTAGTCGCCCTGCACATCGATGGTCAGGGTGTCGTTCGGCGACAACACGTCCTGATCGGACGTCAGCGCCATCTTCATGCGTTCGGGCAGGAATTCCTCGACCTGGAACTTCCACGAGGCGTCGGGCGCGCGCGAGGCGGGGTCGACGCGCAGTTCCAGCATCCAGGCGCCGGTCTGGGCGTCGGCCGGCAGGTCGATGGCGCGCTCGACATAGCCTTGCATGTCCTTGGCGGGCTGCCAAAGATTGGTCGAGACCACGCGGCCATCGGGACGCTTGATAGTGGCGGTCAGTGGCGAAGCCGGCATCACGCGGCCGTCGAGGTCGCGCGGCAGCACCGACACATGGAAGCTTTCGCCGGGGCGGTAGAGATTTCGACCGGCGTAGACGAACAGATTGTTGGGGCGGGAGATATGGCCGCCGATATCGAATTCCGACAGGTCCAGCGCCGGTTCGGCCAGCGCCAGCACGGTCATTTCCTTATCGCGCGAGGCGC
Organism: Achromobacter sp. 46006; assembly: GCF_059761975.1. Classification (NCBI taxonomy): domain Bacteria; kingdom Pseudomonadati; phylum Pseudomonadota; class Betaproteobacteria; order Burkholderiales; family Alcaligenaceae; genus Achromobacter; species Achromobacter sp. 46006. The sequence continues at coordinate 48,560 of NZ_JCBANN010000001.1, read as the reverse complement.
GGATGACGCGGGCGTTGGTGAAGCTGCCGTCGAAACGCACGTGGCCCTGCGCGTCCGCCTGGGCCTTGGCAAGGGTCTTGCCGGCGCCATCCACCAGTTCGAACAGCGCACCGGAAATCGCCTGGCCGCTCTTGAGCGACACCGAGTAGGCCTCGATGCGGTCGCTGTAGCGGCGCGCGTGCAGGCCGATGTCGCTGACATAGAAATAAGTGACCTGGTATTCATAGCGGAAACGGCCGGGCTGGCTCATCACCGCGACATAGATGCCGGGTTCCTGCAATTCCTTGATGCCTTCGACCGGCAGGAAAGTGACGTGGCGGCGGTTGGGCTTGTCGTCCGTCAGGAAGCGGCCCTGGTAGACACTGGTCGTCAGCGTGTTCAGGCGGTCCAGGTCCCAGTTGCTGACCGAGCCCTTCAGGCTGCGGTTGCCGGCATAGCGCCAGTCGTCTTCGTCGTAGCGGCCGGATTCATCGTCATCCGACGAGGCCGTGCTGCGGCCAATGCCCAGCACCGACTCGAACAGTTCCGGCACGCGCTCGGGCGCGACGCGCAGGAACTGCACGTCGACTTCGGGCATGTTGACGGTCGCCACCGGCAGGCCGCCGTTCTGGCCGGCCGGCAGCACCACGCCGCGGCTGGCGAAATAGAAGGAGGGCGGCATGGCGTCGGTCACCACGGCGCAGTGCGAACCGGTGGCCAGCGCGACCTTGTCGCCCTGGCCCGGCAGGCCCGCGCGCACCGAAACCGAATACGAGCGCTGCGGCTGCACATAAGGGAAATACACCATGCGCGGATTGGAGCCGACCACCCAACTGCCCTGGACGATCTTGCCCTTGGGCGCGGCGTCACCCGGCTGGACAGAGGCTGGCTGCTGGCCGTTGGCGGAGCGTTCGTTGTCCTGGTCGGACTTGCCCGACGCGGCGCCCGTGTCGGTGACCTGCAGGAACTTGCTCAGGTCGGCCTTGGCTTCGACCGGCTGCGTGAAGGTGACCGCCAGCGACAGCGAATCGTTGTACTGGCGCGGCTGGCAATTGAGGACCGCGAACGCGTCGGCGGTGCCGACCGTGGCCGTGGCTGGCAGGGCCTCGGGCTTGGCGGCGGTCGCGGCCGGGGCCGGGGCCGATGCCGCCGACGTAGCCGTCGCCGGCACGGCGGGCGCGGCCGGCTGGCCGCCCTTGCCCATCCACCAGCCCACGCCTATGGCGCCGGCCACCACGATCGCGCCGGCTACCGCCAGCCAGGTCTTGCTGTTCTTTCCACTCACGGCAAACCTCCCCGCCTACTCAAATGCGATGCTCCTTTGCGGCGGAGCTGCCGACCTGACATTGCCGCGCGCTTCTCGGTGCGCGGTTCCTGCTTTTGTAACCCTGTACAGCAGAACGCCGCCTGTCGTGGCGGCGCTGTTCTTGCGAATTCAGACCGGTTCCATCACGCACTGCAAGGGATGCTGGCGCGCCCGCGCATACTGCGCCACCTGGGCGATCCGGGTGGCGGCAAGGTCGCGCGGATAGACGCCGCAAACGCCGCGCCCTTCGTGATGCACCTGCAACATGATGCGCGTGGCCTCTTCATGATTCTTATTGAAGAACTTCTGCAGCACCTTCACGACGAACTCCATCGGGGTGTAGTCGTCATTGAGCAACAAGACCTGGTACATCGGCGGCGGCGCGACGCGGGCCGGCGCCTTTTCGACGACCAAATCATGCTGGGTATCCAAGGTAGAACTCATAGGGCGGCTATTCTATTTAATCAGGGGACGACCTGCATGTAACTTACGTAAAATTACACGTAGAAATGCGTAGTTTCCATACTTGACTCCGCAAAGAAAAGCGGCGCATTATCCACGCATTCTGGGGTTTTCAACTCATCGAAAATCTGCCAGGAAGCCGGAGGGGGGACAGGGGTCTAGGCCGCGATGCCCTTCTGTCAACATACGATTCAATGAGGCAGTCCGCATGTCTGATACGACCGCAACCGCCGTCCAAGGGGACAATCCCAAATCGACGGGTACCGTCAAATGGTTCAACGATGCAAAGGGGTTCGGCTTCATTACGCCCGATGACGGCGGTGAAGATCTGTTCGCCCACTTCTCATCCATCCAGATGAATGGTTTTAAAACCCTGAAAGAAGGCCAGAAAGTGGCTTTCGAGATAATCCAGGGGCCCAAAGGCAAACAGGCGCTCAATATCACTGCTGCCTGAGTTACCCTTTACAGCGCAACGGTAAGGTTGCGCCATTATCAGGCGGGGCTTTCGGGCCCCGCCTTGTTATTTTCCTATTACTGCGATTATTGCGTGTGGTTATGCTGAAGAATGCTGCGTTGTTTCAGGTCGGTCGTACGTTGTTCAAGACGGCGTTCATTGAGGCGGCAACGCGCAAGGCGGCCGCGGCATTGCTGGGCGCGGCCACGCTGGCCCTGCCACTGGTGGCCGGCGCGCAAAGCGGTCCGCAGGCGCCCCTGCCCACCACGCAACTGGCCGCCGGCATCCATATTATCCGCGCAGAAGTCGCCAATACGGAAGCCACCCGCCGCGTCGGCCTCATGTTCCGCAAGGAACTGAGCGGCAACGACGGCATGCTGTTCGTGTTCGAACAGCCCGACCTGCAGTGCTTCTGGATGCACAACACCTTGCTGCCGCTATCGATCGCCTTTATCGCCGACGACGGCACCATCGTCAATATCGAAGACATGGCGCCGCAGAGCGACGATACCCATTGCTCCAAGAAGCCGGTGCGCTACGCGCTGGAAATGGCGCAAGGCTGGTACGAAAGCCACGGCATGAAGGCCGGTCGCAAGATCGACGGCCTGCCCTGACGCGGCAGGCCGGCCGCGCCGTCGTCGCCAAGCAAAAGGGAGCCCGCGGGCTCCCTTTTTTATTGCCTGGCCGTCCGGCACGCGACGGCAGCATGCCGCCGCGGCCCTGGGGCCGCGGCGATCAGACGCGTTCGATGATCAGGGCGATACCCTGGCCCACGCCGATGCACATGGTGCACAGCGCGTAGCGGCCGCCCGTGCGATGCAACTGGTTGATCGCGGTGGTGGCCAGGCGCGCGCCGCTGGCGCCCAGCGGATGGCCCAGGGCGATGGCGCCGCCGTTCGGGTTGACGCGCGGATCGTTGTCGGCGATGCCCAACTGGCGCAGCACGGCCAGGCCTTGCGCGGCGAACGCCTCGTTCAGCTCGATCACGTCCATCTGCTCCAGCGTCAGGCCGGTCTGGGCCAGCACCTTGCGGGTGGCGGGCGCCGGACCGATACCCATGATGCGCGGCGCGACGCCGGCGGTGGCCATGCCGACCACGCGGGCGCGCGGCGTCAGGCCATGGCGGGCCGCGCCCTTTTCGTCGGCCAGCAGCAACGCGGCTGCGCCGTCGTTGACGCCCGAGGCGTTGCCGGCCGTGACCGTGCCGCCCTCGCGCACCACACCCTTGAGCTTGGCCAGCGCCTCGATGCTGGTTTCGCGCGGGTGTTCGTCCTTGGACACGATGACCGGATCGCCCTTTTTCTGAGCGATGGAAACCGGCACGATCTCGGCGTCGAAGAAGCCTTCCTTCTGGGCCCGCGCGGTTTTCTGCTGGCTGGCCAGCGCGAACAGGTCCTGGTCTTCGCGGTTGATCTTGAAGTCGTCGGCGACGTTCTCGGCGGTTTCGGGCATCGAGTCGACGCCGTACTGGGCCTTCATCAGCTTGTTGATGAAGCGCCAGCCGATGGTGGTGTCGTAGATGGCGGCGCTGCGCGAGAAGGCGCTGTCGGCCTTGCCCATGACGAAAGGCGCGCGGCTCATGCTCTCGACGCCGCCGGCCAGCATCAGGCCGGCTTCGCCGGCGCGGATGGCGCGGGCGGCGCTGCCGATGGCATCAAGACCGGAACCGCACAGGCGGTTGACGGTGGCGCCGGGCACTTCGACCGGCAGACCGGCCAGCAGCGTGGCCATGCGCGCAACGTTGCGGTTGTCCTCGCCGGCCTGATTGGCGCAACCCATGATGGCGTCGTCCAGCTCTTCCCAGCGCACGCCGGGATTACGCGCCACCAGCGCCTTGATGGCAACGGCCGCGAGGTCGTCAGGGCGCACGGGAGCCAGCGCGCCGCCGTAGCGGCCGAAGGGGGTGCGGATCGCGTCACAGATAAAGGCATGCACGGTCATGGGATGCTCGGATCGAAGTGGGAAAAATGGGATGCGGTCGATCTTAACGCACCGGATTTCGCGCCAAGTTGGTGCATCCCGTGGATGTCCGCAGCACGGACGCCGTCCAGCAGATGTTCACTCACCGTACTGGGCCGGCATCTTATGGCGCTGGCGTGCCGGCGCGGGCCGCCCGCCCCGCCTCGACGATTGCCTGGCGGCGGAAGCGGCCGGCGGCCAGGTGATAGAACGGCTGCGGGCAAAACTGGCGCGACACGCCCGAGGACAGCAGCGAACCGACCAGCAGCCAGAACAGCATCGGCTGGCTGCCCGTCATTTCCATGACGACGACGCTGGCCGTCAGCGGCGCCTGCGTGGCGGCGGCCAGGAACGCCGCCATCGACACCAGCACCAGCACGCGCTGGTCCACGCCCTCGCCGGCCAGCTCCCAGATGTGATGGCCGATGCCGGCCCCGGTGGTCAGCGCCGGCGTGAAGATGCCGCCAGGAATGCCGGCCCAATAGGAGGCGACGGTCGCGGCCAGCTTGGCCACGCCGAAGCCGGCCGGTAGCGCATGCTGGGTCTCGCCCGACAGCAGGTCGGCGGCCGCGCCATAGCCCGTGCCGTAGACGCTGCCGGCCGTGACCAGGCCGATCAACGCCAGCACCAGGCCCATGGCAAAGGCAGTCCAGATGGGATGCCCACGCACCCAGGCGCGCCAGGAAGCCGGTGCCATCGCGGCCGGCCCTTTGCCCAGCAGGCGCGCGAAGATGCCGCCCAGCGCGCCGTTGAGCGCGGCGCAGATCAGCACCCACCACAACATGCCGTGGGCCAGCGGCGCGCCGGCAAAGGCGCCGAAATAGGGATTGTTGCCTTGCACCGCCACCACCAGGAAGCCGGCCGCCAGCACGCCGATCAGCACCAGCCGCTGCCAGCGCAGCGCCGTGCCGCGCCCCAGTTCCTCGATGGCGAAAATGACGCCCGCCAGCGGCGCATTGAAAGCCGCGGCCAGGCCGCCGGCGGCGCCCGCGGCAATCAGTTCGTTGGCGTGGAAGCCACGCAGTTGCAGGCCGCGGCGTTTCCAGAAATCGCCCCAGGCCAGCATGACGGCGGCGCCAACCTGGACCGAGGGCCCCTCGCGCCCGATCGAAGCGCCGGCCAGCATGCCGAAGAATGCCAGGGGGATTTTCCACAGCACCTGCGTCAGCGACACCAGGCTGCGCTGGCTCGATCCGGGCGGCAGCGACAAGGCGCCGATGACCTGCGGGATGCCGCTGCCCACCGCATTGGGCGCGAACCGCAAGGTGGCCCAGCGCAAGGCCGCCAGCGCGCAAGGCAGCACCAGCAGCGCCAGCCAGCCGGCGCGCCCGACCCATTCGCGGTTCCATTCCAGCGCCAGGTCGGCCAGATAGGCGAACCCGAGCGACACCAGCGCCACCAGGGCCGCGCCCCCCAGCAGCAGAGCCATGGGCAGGCTCTTGCGCGACAGGCGATTGGTTTGACGCGCCTTGCGGCGCAAGAGATGACGGGAGCCGGTGGCGACACGGCGCAACGGAGTGGGCAGGGGCATGAGCGAGGTCGGGCGGCAAGGGACGAAACCAGACGAGGCTACACCTTACCATCGCCGCCTGACGCGCAGCCCACAACCCGCCACGGCCCTCAGAAGGACGACCAGTCGTCCTGGTCCGCGGTATGGCTGAGCGCCGGGCGCGCCACGACCGGTTCCTGGCGCGGCGCGGCGACCGCCGGACGCGGCGTGGCGCGGCCGGCCTCGATCAGGCGCGCCTGGGGGCCGGCCGCCAGGGCGTCAGGCAGCCCGCCGGCGTCGATCTTGAAACGGCGCACCTGCTGCGACAGCCGGCCGGCCTGCTCCCGCATGCTGCCGGCCGCGGCGGCGGCCTGCTCCACCAGCGCCGCGTTCTGCTGGGTCACGGTGTCCATCTGCGCCACGGCCTGGTTGACCTGGCCGATGCCGGTGGATTGTTCGGCCGAGGCGCTGGCGATTTCATGCACCAGGACCGCGGCCTGGCGCACGCTGTCGACCACCTCGCGCATGGTGTTGCCCGCTTCGTCCACCTGGCGCGTGCCGCCCTCGACGCGATGCACGGATTCGTCGATCAGGGCCTTGATTTCCTTGGCCGCCACCGCCGAGCGCTGCGCCAGGGTGCGGACTTCGCCCGCCACCACCGCGAAGCCGCGGCCCTGCTCGCCGGCGCGCGCGGCCTCGACGGCCGCGTTCAGCGCCAGGATGTTGGTCTGGAACGCAATGCCGTCGATCACGCTGGTGATATCGGCGATGCGGCGCGAGCTTTCGGAGATCTCGCCCATGGTCCGCACCACGACATTGACCACCTCGCCGCCGCGCGCCGCCACCGCCGAGGCCTGGGTCACCAGCTTTTCGGCCTCGCCGGCATTGCTGGCGTTCTGTTGCACCGTGCTGGTGAGCTGCTCCATCGAGGCCGCGGTCTGCTCCAGCGACGCGGCCTGTTCCTCGGTGCGTTGCGACAGGTCGGCATTGCCCTGCGCGATCTGCGAGGAAGCCGAGGCGATGCTCTCGCAGCCGTCGCGCACATCGCGCACGATGCGCGACAGGTTTTCGTTCATGGCCTTGAGCGCGGCCATCAGGTCGCCGGTCTCGTCGCGCGACGTGACCTGGATGTCACCGCTCAGGTCGCCATTGGCGACCCGGCGCGCGGCCTCCACTGCCCGCCCCAGCGGCCGGGTGATGCCACGCGTCACCAGCCAGCCCAGCAGCAGACCGAGGGCCACGCCGGCCAGCGACAGCCCGATCATGATGAGACGGGTGCTGGAATACAGGTCGGTCACTTCGCGCACCGCGCGGTCGGCCGCCTGCTCCTTGGCCTGGACCAGTTCGGAGATCAGCGCCTCGGCCTTGCCCGACGAGGCGGCCGCGCGTTTGGTGATGTTGACGATGGCGGCATCGGTCTGCGCCAGCGGCAGCCCTTGCGCCGCGTCGAAGAACTCGTTGGCCTCGCGCTTCCAGAGCTCTTCGGCTTCGACGAATTGCGCCAGCAGACGCTTGCCGTTCTCGCGGACGAAGCTCTGCGCCGCCTTGGCGCGCAGGCGCTCCAGGCTGGCAACATCGCGGTCGAACTCGGCGCGTAGCGCCTGCCTTTCTTCCTGGGTGGTGGCGCCCAGGAAGCTCTTGCGCGCGCGGCCGGCGGCGATCAGGCTGATATTGGCTTCCTTGATGTCCGACAGCCCCCGGAATTCGACCTCGGCGATCTGGTCGTTCATATCGTTGATGCGGGCCAGCCCCCACACGCCGAACGCGCCGATGCAGCCCCCCAGCAACGCCACCAGCAGGAACGCGCCCGACAGGCGCACGCCGATGCGCGCGCCAATATGCAACCCCGAAAAAAACCGCAACATGCTTCCCTTCCCGTCAAACGCCACGGTGTTGTGGCGGGCATGCCGCGATCGTTGGCCCCATGGCTCGGCCGCAGACTGCTGTCAACAATAGCGGGACGTTGCGCTCACGGTTTCCGGGAAGAGAGGGAGATTCATTCTCATTTTCCACAAAATGAATTCGACAATATACAAAATATGACCATGTAATTCATGATTTCAGTCGGGTTCGCGGGGGGGTGCCGCCGCAAACAAAAAGGCCCCTCGCGATGCGAGGGGCCTTGACCTTGCGATGCGCGCCGGGCGCGCCGCGGAATCAGGCGAAATTCTTGGCCGCGAATTCCCAGTTCACCAGGGCCCAGAAGTTTTCCAGGTACTTGGGGCGGGCATTGCGGTAGTCGATGTAGTACGCGTGTTCCCAGACATCACAGGTGAGCAGCGGCTTGTCGGCCGTGGTCAGCGGGGTGGCTGCGTTGCTGGTGTTGACGATGTCGACCGAGCCGTCGGCCTTCTTGACCAGCCAGGTCCAGCCCGAACCGAAGTTGCCGGCGGCGGACTTGTTGAAGGCTTCCTTGAAGGCGTCGAAGCTGCCCCACTTGGCGTTGATGGCGTCGGCCAGCTTGCCGGTCGGCGCGCCACCGGCCTTGGGAGCCAGGCTGTTCCAGTAGAAGGTGTGGTTCCAGATCTGCGCGGCGTTGTTGAAGATGCCACCCGAGGACTTCTTGACGATGTCTTCCAGCGACAGGTTCTCGAACTCGGTGCCCGGGATCAGGTTGTTCAGGTTCGTGACGTAGGTCTGGTGGTGCTTGCCGTAGTGGTACTCCAGCGTCTCTTTCGAGATGTGCGGAGCCAGCGCGTCCATATCGTAAGGCAGGGGGGGAAGAGTATGTGCCATGTGTCGGTTCCTTCTGTTGAGTGCACGATCAAGCCGTTCAATTGTATCGGCAACTCTGCGAGGATACCGCGTTAACCCGCGGCGGCGCGGGGTTAACGGACCCGCGCACAGGTCGCGCGGCCGGAACGCTGCGCCGGCTCGTGACACGGTCCCGGCCCACGCCGCGATATCGGACTCGCTCACGCTGGCGGCGCGCGCTGCGCCGCCAGCGTCAGAGGTCGCGCGTCTCGCGCACCTGCGTGACCTCGACGCGGGCGCCGCCCTGGGCAAAGCTCAAGTCCAGCCCCTGCCCCGCCGCCAGGGTGGCGGCATCGCGCACGATGCGGCCTTCGGCGTCTCGGGCGATCGCGTAGCCGCGCGCCAGCGTATTGCCGGGATCGAATGCGCGCAATTGGGCGCCGACGGCCGCCAGACGGTCGCGGCGCCGCGCCAGCAGACGCGCATGCGCCTGGCCCAGTTGCCGCGTTACGGCGGCCAGCCGCTCGGCGCCCCGGCGGACATCGGGCACGCGGTGCGCCAGGCGTTGCGCCAACAGATTGACGCGGGCGTCGCGGCGGCCCTGCGGGCCGGCCCAGGCCGCCGCCAGGCGGTAGCCGAGGCTGTTCAACCGTTCGCGCTGATGCTCCAGGCGCTGTGCCGGCGACACCAATTGCGCGGCGGCGCGGTCCAGCCGCTGCGCGGCGCGCTCGAGCCGGCGCTGTTGGCCGCGCGCAAGGGTCTCGGCCGCGTACATCACGCGGCCCAGCAGGTCCGACCGCGGCACGCACGCCAGCTCGGCCGCCGCGGTCGGGGTGGGCGCGCGCACATCGGCGACGAAGTCGGCGATGGTGAAGTCGGTTTCATGGCCGACACCACTGATGGTGGTGATGGCGCTGGCGTCGATCGCGCGCGCCAGATCCTCGTCGTTGAAGCTCCAGAGATCTTCGATGCTGCCGCCTCCGCGCACCAGCAGCAGCGTGTCGACCTCGCCACGCGCATTGGCCTGGCGGATCTGCGCGGCCAGCCGGCCGGCGGCGTCCGCGCCCTGCACCGGCGCCGGATAAATGATGACGGGCACCTGCGGCGCGCGCCGCGCCAGCGCCGACAGCACGTCGCGCAGCGCGGCCGCGTGCAGCGAGGTGATCACGCCGATCGCGCGCGGCAGCGGTACCGGCTCGCGCTTGCGCGCCGGATCGAACAGGCCTTCGGCGGCCAGTTGCTCCTTCAGGCGCAGGAAAGCCTCGTACAGGTTGCCGATACCCGCGCGGCGCATGGCGTCGGCCTGCAGTTGATAATCGCCGCGCGGCTCGTACAGCGACACCCTGGCCCTGATTTCGACCTGGTCGCCGGCGCGCGGCACGAACCCCACCGCGCTGGCGCGGCCCCGGAACATCACGGCCCGCACCGCGGCGCGGCTGTCCTTGAGCGTGAAGTACCAATGCCCGGAAGCCGCCTGCGTGAAGTTGGAAATCTCGCCGCGCACCCACAGCGCCGGAATGCTGCGCTCCAACAATTGCCCCACCGCTTGGTTCAACTGGGCAACTGTGAGGATATCCCGCGCGAATACGTTGTTTGTGACCGCAAGTTCAATTGTCATAAGGCTTTCCGACGCTTAGCTGTCCACAGGGCATGCGCAGCGGGCCGCCATGATACCGCGTCCGGGCATTTTTGCCGCCACTGGCCCCAAAGCCAGCAAATTCAAGCTAAACCAATGATTTATATCAAAATTTCAGCCAATCCCGGCTGCTCGAAATGAGCGCAACCAAGCGCCAGCCCTGTGCCCGCAAGCGTTCCGGCGAAGTTTTGCACAGAATTATCCACAAATTCTGTGGATAGCTTCGGCGGCCGGCCGCCCTTGCCACATCCCCGCCGCGCCGTTACAGTTTCGGCTTGATCAGATGCCGGCGCGCGGGCCCCCGCCACCGTCCCGGCCCCTCCCCTGGAGTCGACTGTTTTGCTTTCCATCTTGCGCGAGGCCGGCTGGCCGATCTGGCCCCTGCTGGCGACTTCCGTGCTGGGCCTGGCGCTGATCTTCGAGCGCTTCCTGTCGCTGCGACGCAGCCAGATCCTGCCGCGCGGCCTGAACGAACAGGTGGCCGAGATGCTGCGCAACCGCCAGGACAGCCCCGAGGCCCTGAGCCGCCTGGAACGCAATTCCCCGCTGGGCCGTGTGCTGGCCGAGGTCATGCGTCATCGCCACCTGCCTCGCGAGGAACTGCGCAACGTGGTCGAGGACACCGGCCGCGCCGTGGCCCATGACCTCAGCCGCTACATTCCGGCCATCGGCACCATTGCCGTGGTGGCGCCGCTGATGGGCCTGTTCGGCACCGTGGTCGGCATGATCGAGATCTTCGGCTCCTACACGCCCGGCGGCGGTGATCCGGCCCAGTTGGCCCGCGGCATCTCCATCGCGCTGTACAACACCGGCTTCGGCATCCTCATCGCCATTCCCGCCATGATCGCCCACCGCTACCTGCGCAGCCGGGTCGACGGCTACCTGAATGCCATGGAAATCTCGGCCGCGCGCCTGGCGCGCGCCGTGGCGCCCGCCTCGCGCGAGGACCGCCCATGAATTTCCGGGGCTCCCGGGGCGATCGCGACGAGCTGGACATCAATCTGATCCCGCTCATCGACGTCCTGCTGGTCATCCTCATCTTCCTGGCGGCCACCACGTCCTTCGCGCGCTTCACGCAGTTGAAGGTCACGCTGCCGCAAGCCTCGGCCGAACAGGAAACCCCGCCGGCGCTGGAAGTGGCGATCAGCCAGGACGGGCGCTATGCGCTCAACGGCACCTTGATCGACGTGTCCACGCCCCCCGAGATCGCCGACCTGCTGCGCCAGGCGGCAGCCGGCAAGACCGAGCCGCTGGTGGTGATCAACGCCGATGCCCAGGCCACCCACCAGTCCGTGATCAACGTGATGGAAGCGGCCCGCCTGGCCGGCATCGGCCGCGTCAACTTCGCCGCCCAGACCGCCCGGTGAACGCGCCTTCCCCCAAGGCCTCGCTGCTGGCGCGCCAATGGCAGCATGGCGGCTGGCTCTCCACCCTGCTGCGGCCGCTGGCTGCGCTGACCGCGCGCGTGGTGGCGCGCAAGCGCGCCGACTACCGCGAGGGCCGCAGGCCGGTCTACCGCGCGCCGGTGCCGGTGGTGGTGATTGGCAACATCTATGTCGGCGGCACCGGCAAGACCCCCATGGTCATCGCCACCGTCGAAGGCCTGCGCGCGCACGGCTACACACCGGGCGTGGTCAGCCGCGGCTATGGCGTGAAGCTGGGGCCGCGGGCGCGCGTCGGCCAGGGTGCGCTGGATGCGGCGCAATTCGGCGACGAGCCGGCGCTGATCGCGCGCGCCACCGGCGCGCCGGTGGCGGTGCATCCGCGCCGCGCGCTGGCCGCCCAGGCGCTGCTGGACGCACATCCGCAAGTGGACGTGATCGTTTCCGACGACGGCCTGCAACACCTGGCGCTGGCGCGCGACGTCGAGATCGTGGTGCAGGATCCACGTGGCATCGGCAACGGCCGGCTACTGCCCGCCGGCCCGCTGCGCGAACCGGCCAGCCGGCTGCGCGACGTGGATGCGGTGGTGACCAATATCGGCGTGCCCGACGGCCGCGCCGCGCCGCCTCAGGCAACGGGCCCGCGCCAGGTGGCGATGTGGCTGGAGCCAACCGACGCGCGCCGCGTCGAGGACGGCGCCTTGCGGCCGCTGGCCGACTTCGCCGGCCAGCCGGGGGTGGCCGCGGCGGCTGGCATCGGCAATCCCGAACGCTTTTTCACCACCCTGCGGTCGCAAGGGATCGCGCTGGCCGAGACGCTGCCATTGCCGGATCACCACGATTACGCCCGTTCGCCCTTCGATCGGTTGGCGGCCGCGGCCATCCTGGTGACGTCCAAGGACGCCATCAAGTGCGCGGCGCTGCATGACGCGCGCTTGTGGGAAGTGCCGGTGCGGGCCGGTTTTTCCGACCCCTGGCTGTTCGACTGGCTGGCGCAGCGCTTGCGCCAGCCTCGCCCCGACTAGAAGAACGCCGCCCGCGCCGGGCCGGGCCGGCTGGCGTATTCCGCCAGGGCCCGCTTGCGGGCTGCCGCCGCGCGCAGGCGCAGCAGCGCCAGCGGCAGGTGGATCAGCAGCAGCAATGCCGCCAGCGCCAGCCACAGCACGCGCGCCAGCGACGGCAAGGGCTGGTCCAGCGCGTGTTGCGCATCGATGTCGACCACGGTAGCGCCCGAGGCATCCTTGCCGACCGCCGTGACGATGCCGGCGACCTGGAACGGCAAGGCGCCATCCTCGGCCAGCATCGCGGCCTGCTGGTTCCAGGCCTGCAGCGTGTCGGCATTGCCGCCGCGGGTACGGCGCAGGGGCGGCAATTGCGGCAGCTCGGCATAAGGGCCGGCCGCCACGCGCAACAGCACGCCGCCGCGCTGGCGCGCCATCAAGTCCTGGCTGGCCTGCGCCACCGCACCGCGCACCACCGGCTCCATGCTGGACCTGGCCAGGCTGCGCAACTCGTCGGCATCGCGCGAAATGATCACCGCGTCGTCGGCATTGTCGTTCTGTTTGAAGGCGCCGCCCTGCGCCAGCCGCAGCAATTCCAGCCAATTGGCGGGCTCGTCGGGCGACAGGATCAACTTGTCGACCAGGCCGGCCTTGAAGTGATCGCACTCGGCAATGGCCTGGCCGGTTGCCGCATCGCAGGCCTGTTCCGCCGTCAGCACCAGATCGGTCACGCGGCTCACCGTCAGCGCCGAGAGATTGCGGGCGTTATAAGCCGCCAGCGGATTGCCGGCCATGCCGCGATAGGCCTGACTGCGCACCAGCAGGTCCATCATCGGATTGGGCCGGGTCTTGAGGAACTCGCCCGAATACAGCTGCAGCACCGCAGGCGCCAGGCGCAGGTCGGCAGCGCGTAGCGCATCGCCTTGCCAGCGCACCTGTTCGCAGTCGAAGTGCACTTCCCCGGGCCGATAGGCATCCGGTTGGAACTGGCAGCGCCCGGCCCCTTGCAGCGCGATCGGTTCGCCCGGAGCGGGCGGATTCTGCGCCAGGGCCGCGGCCGACTCGTAGGCACGCGGCTGCGCGCCACGCGCCCAAGCGGCGGTCAGCGCGAAATCGCTGGGCAATCGCGGGCCCGACACAAGGCCCAGCGTGACGCCGGCGATCAGGCCGGCCAGCGCCAGCATGACATGGCGACCCCAGAACACCGGCGGGAAGCGGCGCTGTTCCTCGTCCACCGAATAGCGCTGCCCCAGGCGCACTACGGAATAATCCTCGACCCGCAGATCGACGTCGACACTGCCGTCTGCCGGCAATTCCAGCCCGTGGCGCCAGTGCTCCGGCAGCGATACCGGGATCTTGTCCCCCAGGAACAACTGGGTCGACACCGCCTGCGAATTGGCCGGGTTGGTCAGCACGATGGCGTGGAGCTCGCCGCGCGCGCGATTGACCTTCTGCGGCGCGCCCAGGGGCCGGCGGCGCCAGGTCAGCCATAGCGCCAGCAACACCAACGGCGCCGCGCCGGCCAGCCAGGGCCAGCCGCCGCCAGCCGCGGCCACGCCCAGGCAGCCGAACGCCACAAGCCAGAGCATCGCCGGCCAGAAAGCGATGCCCGCGGGACGCCGCGCCGCGATCTCGGCGGGCGTCTCATCGCGCTGGCTCAGGATCTCGACGCGCATGGCCTGCTCGAACTCGCGTTCGGCCTGGCCATGCGCCGCCCCGCCGTCCGCGCCAGCGGCATCGCCGCTATCTCCGGCGTCGACCACATTCTGCATATCGCCCAGCTTGCCGCTGGCCCATTGCTGGTTCTGCTTCTGCCGGCGCGCTTCACGCTCGCGTCCGCCCGCCAGGTCGAATTCGCCATTCAGCCCGACCACGATGGCGAACTTCTCCGTCATCACCACTTCGGCCTGGTTTTCCTCGCGCAGATAGTCGCGGGCGTCATAGGGCAACACCACGTCGACGCCGCCGAGCGTGTCGTGCATGGTAGAGCCACCGTGGCTCGATTCCAGCCCGTGGCGCACGAAGGCGCCCCGCAGCGGGAACACCCCGTCGCTCACCAGCGCCACGCTGTTGGTTGGCTTGGACGGCTGCACCAGGAACGGCCGCAGCATGGCCTGTTCCTCGGCGCTCAGGCGGCGCAGGGGCTGGCCGTCCTGTTTGAGCTGGCGCAGCGCGCCCTTGTTGTCACTGCGGCGCACCATATAGGTGATGGCGCTGATGACCGACCAGACCAGGATGATGAGCATCAGGCCGATGCGAATGGTGTTGGAATCCATTGTCCCGTTTTTCCTCTTTCCTTACGTCGCGGCGCATCATAGCCACCATCCGTCCCGGAATTTGTAGCGCCCGCGTCAAAATATGACAATAATTAACAAAACGAGTTATTCCCCTACCCGCGCCCCTGTGCCCGCGGGCCGGACTCAGCCCGCTTCCCATCACACAACGGCGCCGCGCGCGGGCTGCGCCGCTCCAAACTGTTTTAGAATCGCGGTCATGGAATCCCGCCTTCTCGACATCCTCGTCTGCCCCCTGTGCAAGGGCCGCCTCGAACACGACCGGAACCAGGCCGAACTGGTCTGCCGCGCCGACCGCCTCGCGTTCCCGCTGCGCGACGGCATTCCCGTCATGCTTGAGTCCGAGGCGCGTTCGCTGGACGACGCCCCCGGCGCCGCCTGACCCGCGCCATCGTGAGCTTCATCGCCCTGATCCCGGCGCGTACCGCCTCGACCCGCTTGCCCGACAAGCCGCTTGCCGACATCGCCGGCAAGCCGATGGTGGTGCGCACCGCCGAACGCGCGATGCAATCCGGCGCCGCGCGGGTCTGCATCGCCACCGATGACGCGCGCGTCCAGGACGCCGCGCGGGCCCATGGCCTGAATGCCCTGATGACGCGCGGCGACCACCCCACCGGCACCGACCGGCTGGCCGAGGCCGTCGAGCAGTTGGGCCTGCCGGACGACGCCATCGTGGTCAATGTGCAGGGCGACGAACCGCTGATCGAACCGGAACTCATCGACGCCGTGGCCGCGCGCCTGGCCGACAGCCCGCAAGCGGACATCGCCACCTGTGCCTGTCCGCTGGCGGACGCCGAGGCGCTGTTCAATCCCAACGTGGTCAAGCTGGTCTGCGCCAACGACGGACGGGCGCTGTACTTCTCGCGTGCGCCGATCCCATGGGCGCGCGACGCGCTGGCCGGCGGCGAGCGGGTGCTGGCCGAGGGCCTGCCCGCCTGGCACCACATCGGCCTGTATGCCTACCGCGTGTCGTTCCTGCGCCGCTTCCCGACCTTGCCGCAGGGCGCGCTGGAACGGTTCGAGTCGCTGGAACAGTTGCGCGCCATGGAGCACGGCCACGTCATCGTCGTCCATCAGGCCTCGCATCCTCCGGCCGCCGGCGTAGATACCCCGGCCGACCTGGAACGCGTTCGCTTGATCTACCGCAATCGTCTATAAGGGTTATTTCGCATGGCGCGGCCCCGCAGAGGCTGTTGCGTTGCGGCATAATCGCTCGGATCACAAAAATTAAACCCCATTCAGGAGCACTCATGCGTCTCATCTTGCTCGGACCGCCCGGCGCCGGCAAAGGCACTCAGGCCGCGTTTCTCACCCAGCACTTCGGTATTCCGCAGATTTCCACCGGCGACATGCTGCGGGCCGCAGTCAAGGCTGGCACGCCCCTGGGCATCGAAGCCAAGAAGGTCATGGATGCCGGCGGCCTGGTCTCGGATGAGATCATCATCGGCCTGGTCCAGGACCGCCTGAAGCAGCCCGACTGCGCCAACGGCTACCTGTTCGACGGCTTCCCGCGCACCATCCCGCAGGCCGACGCCCTCAAGAGCGCCGGCGTCAAGCTGGACTACGTGGTCGAGATCGAAGTCCCCGAAGAAGACATCATCGAACGCATGAGCGGCCGCCGCGTGCACCAGCCCAGCGGCCGCAGCTACCACGTGCGCTTCAACCCGCCCAAGGTCGAAGGCAAGGACGACGTCACCGGCGAAGACCTGATCCAGCGCGACGACGACCGCGAGGAAACCGTGCGCCACCGCCTGAACGTGTACCGCGAGCAGACCCGCCCGCTGGTGGACTATTACTCGTCGTGGGCCGAGCAGAGCCCGGCCGACGCGCCGAAGTACCGCAAGATCTCCGGCGTCGGCGCGGTCGAGGAAATCAAGTCGCGCCTGTTCGACGCCGTCAAGAGCTGATCGGCGCTTCGCAGGCCCCGGGCCTTCGGCGCCGGCCGGACGCGCAGCGTTCCGGCCTTGGCCCGAAGGCCTTGTCACATCCGGCGCCCGCCGCGCCGCTTTCATCCCTTGAATTGATCTGGTGGTAGAGACATGGAAATCGCGAACAAGGTATTCATCGTTACCGGTGGCGCATCCGGCCTGGGCGCCGGCACCGTGCGCATGCTGGTGGCCAACGGCGCCAAGGTGGTCATCGCCGACCTGCAGGACGGCCCTGGCGAGGAACTGGCCAAGGAACTGGGCCAGCGTTACGTGCATTGCGACGTGACGCAGGAAGCCGATGGCCAGCGTGTCGTGGCCGCGGCCAAGGAACTTGGCACCCTGTTCGGCCTGGTCAACTGCGCCGGCGTGGCGCCGGCCGCCAAGATCGTCGGCAAGAACGGCGCGCATCCGCTGGACCTGTTCCAGAAGGTCGTGTCGATCAACCTGATCGGCAGCTTCAACATGATGCGCCTGGCCGCCGAGGCCATGAGCGGCAACACGCCCGAGCCCACCGGCGAACGCGGCGTGATGATCAACACGGCCTCGGTCGCCGCGTTCGACGGCCAGATCGGCCAGGCGGCCTACGCCGCCTCCAAGGCCGGGGTGGCCGGCATGACCCTGCCGATCGCCCGCGACCTGGCCAAGACCGGCATCCGCTGCATGACCATCGCCCCCGGCATCTTCGGCACGCCGATGATCTTCGGCATGCCGCAGGAGGTGCAGGACTCGCTGGCCGCCAGCATCCCCTTCCCCGCCCGCCTGGGCCGTCCGGAAGACTACGCCAAGCTGGTGCACGCCATCATCACCAACGACATGCTGAACGGCGAGACCATCCGCCTGGATGGCGCCATCCGCATGCCGCCGAAGTAAAAATGCCCCCACGCTTCGCCCCCTTCGGGGGCTCTCTGCCCCCCGAGGGGGCTTTTTCCCCTTGGGGCGGCCCGGCGGGGAAAATGCCCCCACGCTTCGCCCCCTTCGGGGGCTCTCTGCCCCCCGAGGGGGCTTTTTCCCCTTGGGGCGGCCCGGCGGGGAAAAGCCATCCTTTGAAGCGCCCAGGCATGCAACGGTCCTTCCCTGCGAGGAAGGCAATTTTCCATTGACGGCCGCCCGCCTCCATCCAGTGACCCCATGAGCCTGTTCCGTTCCGCGGCCACCGTCAGCAGCTTCACCCTGCTGTCCCGTATTTCCGGGCTGGTCCGTGACATCCTGGTGGCGCGCGCCTTCGGCGCCGGCCCCATCACCGACGCCTTCTGGGTCGCCTTCCGCATTCCCAACCTGTTGCGCCGGCTATTTGCCGAGGGCGCTTTCGCGCAGGCTTTCGTGCCGATTCTGGGCCATGCGCGCAACAGCCGCTCCGAAGCCGAAGTCCGCACCCTGCTGGACCGCGTCGCGCTGCTGCTGACCCTGGCCTTGATGACGGTCACGCTGGCCGGCATCGTCGCCGCGCCCTGGGTGGTGTCGGCCATGGCCAGCGGCCTGCGCGGCGCGGCGCGCGAAACCGAATTCGGCGCCGCCGTCTGGATGACGCGGATGATGTTCCCCTACATCTTCTGCATGTCGCTGATCGCGTTCGCCTCGGGCGTGCTCAACACCTGGCGGCGCTTCGCGGTGCCGGCATTCACGCCGGTACTGCTGAACCTGTCCATGATCGCCGCCTGCCTCTGGCTGGCGCCGCGCATGGAAGTACCGGTCTATGCGCTGGCGATCGGGGTGATGGCTGGCGGCGTGGCGCAATTGGGGGTGCAATGGGTGGCGCTGGCGCGGCTGGGCCTGACGCCGCGCTTCTCGCTGCGCTTTCGCGAAGCCTGGGCCGACCCGACGGTACAGCGCATCCTCAAACAAATGGCGCCGGCCACGCTGGGCGTGTCGGTGGCGCAGATTTCGCTGCTGATCAACACCAACATCGCCACCTGGCTCACGCCCGGCAGCGTCACCTGGCTGTCGTTCGCCGACCGCCTGATGGAATTCCCGACTGCGCTGCTGGGTGTGGCGCTGGGCACGGTGCTGCTGCCGAGCCTGTCTGCGGCCCACGCCCGCGACGACCGCGGCGGCTACAGCGCGCTGCTGGACTGGGGCCTGCGGCTGGTGCTGCTGCTGGGCCTGCCGGCGGCGGTGGGCATGGCGCTGCTGTCGGATGGCCTGGTGGCCACGCTGTTCCACTACGGCGCATTCTCGGCCCAGGATGTGCTGCAAACGCGGCTGGCCGTGATTTCCTATTCGGCCGGTCTGATCGGCCTGCTGGCGGTGAAGATCCTGGCGCCCGGCTTCTACGCCAGGCAGGACATCCGCACCCCCGTGAAAATCGCCATCGGCGTGCTGGTGCTGACCCAGTTGATGAACCTGGCGCTGGTGCCGCTGCTGGCCCATGCCGGCCTCGCGCTGGCGATCGGGCTGGGCGCTTGCCTGAACGCGCTCGCCCTGCTGATCGGTTTGCGCCGCCGCGGCGTCTACCTGCCCGGCAGCGGCTGGGGCAGTTTCGCGCTACGCTTGATTCCGGCCCTGGCCGCGCTGGCGGCCCTGCTCGTCTACGCCGACGGCCGCATCGACTGGATCGGCCTGCAAGCCCATTCGGGCCTGCGCGCGCTATGGCTGGGCGGGGTGCTGGCAGCCAGCGGCGTGGTCTACTTCGGCATGTTGTTACTATTTGGCTTCCGTCCCCGGGATTTCGGGCGTCGATCGGCCACCTGATTTCAGGCGTTCGCGCCACAATCTTCGTAAAAAAGCCGGCTACCTGCCGGCTTTTTTGCATTTGATTCGTCAAGAATTGACAAGCACCCGGTAATCTTTGGTAAAAAACCTTTATTATTTACAAATTGCCATCGAAAGGACTCCCGCCTGGCCCCCGCCAGGCGGCGTGATGAAGTGAAGTACGCCCAAGGACAACCCATGGCGGACCAAGTAATCAACTGGTTGCTGCTGCTGCGCTCAGGTAAGGCGACAGCGCAGGACTACAACGATTTCCTGGCGTGGCGCGCGGCCGACCCTCTGCATGAGAACGCCTGGCAGCAATTGACGGGCACGCTGACGGGGTCGAACTTCGGCCGGTTGGGCGATGCCTATCCGGCCGGCTACGCCACGAACGCTGCTCCGCCACCGCTGATTCCCCCGCCGCCGGCTGCCATGGCCGCCGGCGTGCCGCCGCGCCGCCGTTTTTTGGCGGGCTCGCTGGCGCTCGCTAGCGCGGGCGCCTGCGCCGCCTATGTGGGCAACGCCTTTTATCCCTTGAGCAACGTCGCGGCCGATGCCGCCACCGCCACCGGCGAACGCCGCCGCTACATCCTGTCCGATGGCAGCCAATTGCTGTTGGACGCGCGCAGTCGCGTCAATCTGGACTTCACGCCTGCCTACCGGCAGGTGCGGCTGCTGGATGGCGCCGTCACGGTTTCGGTAGCGCCCGATGCGCGCCGGCCTTTCCTGGTACAAACCGCCGAAGGCACCGTGCGCGCCCTGGGCACCCGCTACATGGTGCGCCAGCAGGCGCAGCGCACGGTCGTGGTGGTGCATGAGCACGAGGTCGTGGTGGAAACCATGGCTGGCGCCCACGGAATCGTGCGCGCCGGCACTGGCGCGCGTTTCGACGCCTCGCGCATCGACACCCCCCGCGCCGAGCTGATGGCCGAGGCCGCCTGGGAATCCGGCTGGGTCGATGCCCGCGGCCGGCCCCTGGCGGAAGTCATCGCCGCCCTGCGCCCCTACCGCAGCGGCACCCTGCGCGTCTCCATGGCGGCCGGCGGCCTGCCGGTATCCGGCCACTTTCCGCTGGACGATACCGACGCCGCCCTCGACGCGCTGCGGGCCACCATGCCGATCCAGGTGCGGCGCTACACTCCGTGGTTCGTCTCGATCAACGTCGCGACCTGACCACGCCCGCTGGCGAGTTACAGCGCAGCGCTGTAACGAAAAGCGGCTTCGTTGTATACTAGACACCATATTTTTATCCAGTAGGCGCGGCAGGAACGCCACTGGGCCGCCAACGGGCGTTTTTCCTTGACGCCACGAGATTGCGGCCCGGTTACCCCGGTCCCCGCGGAACCGCCACCGCAGCTTCCGCGGTCCCAACGGTTTCCCGCAGGGTTTTCCCGCAGCGCCCCCCGCCCGGTTGACGGGCGCTCCATCGGCAGACACGGCATTTAAAGCTTGCAATCCCCCGGGGACTTGCTAAAATGTTCGACTTTGCCGAATTCAACTTACATAGCAACATGGCCAATACCGCCCAAGCCCGCAAGCGCGCTCGCCAATCCGTTGAGCGCAACAAGCACAATTCCAGCCTGCGCTCGATGCTGCGCACCGCCATCAAGCGCGTTCGCCAATCCATCGCCGCTGGCGACAAGGCTGCGGCTGGCGAAGTGTTCCAAAAGGCCTCCAGCGTGATCGATCGCGTGGCCGACAAGAACATCATCCACAAGAACAAGGCCGCTCGCCACAAGAGCCGCCTGGCCGCCGCCATCAAGGCGCTGGCCTAAGCCATTCTGCCGCTCCGCCAGGCGGAGCGTCATGAATACGGCAAATGAAGAAGGATGCCCACGGGCATCCTTTTTTGTTGCCCACGCCACGGCCAACGGGCGCGTCCGCCGTCAATCCTTGCGGGCCGCGAGCCGGGCGCCGACCTGCGCCGCCTCGTCGCGCAGCATGGCGGTGAAGGGATCCACCAGCGGGTTCTTGGGGCGATGTTCCGGGAACACCAGATTGACACGGAATGGAAACGACCGCCGCAACGGCCGAAGGTGCAGGCCGCGCCCGCTGAAATCGAGCGCGGTCAGCGGATTGACGATGGCCAGGCCCAACCCCTGGCGCACGAAAGCGCACACCGACACCGCCGTTGGCGTTTCGATGATGGCGCGCCGCAACACCCCCTGCGCCGCGAAGGCCTCGTCGATCTGGATACGGTAGGGATCGCTGGACGACAGGCTGATGAACGGTTCGCCGGCGAAATCCGCCAGGTCGAGGGCCTGCCGCGCCAGCAACGGGTGGCCATCGGGCAGCACGGCGACCTCGTCCACTTCGATCAGCAGTTCCAGCCGGGTGCCGGCCGGCTCCAGTTCGTGCTCGGTCAGCCCAAGATCGTAGCGCTGGGCCGTGAGCCATTCCTCCAGGAACGGCGACTCCTGCGCCTCCAATGCCAGGCTTACGCCCGGGTGCGCCTGGCTGAACCGGCGGAACGCGCCCGGCAGCAGCGAGTGCGAGAACGCCGGCAGCGCGATCACGGCCAACTGGCCGCCCTGGAATGCGCGCAGGCGGGCGGCAGTGGAAGCCACCCGTTCCAGCCCGGCGTACGACTGCCGCACCTCGTCATACAGCGCCAGGGCCGGCATGGTGGGCCGCAAGCGGCCTCGCACGCGTTCGAACAGGGCGAAGCCGATAGCCTGTTCCATGCGCGCCAGTTCGCGGCTGACCGTGGGCTGCGAAGTGAACAGCAGCTCGGCCGCCTTGGTGACACTGCCGGCGATCATCAGCGCGCGGAATACTTCGATATGCCGGTGGGTCAGCATGCCAAGTCCATATCAGGAATGAATCGATATCGAAAATCCAGGCATTTTACTGGATAGCCTGATTGGGGCATGATCGCGGCCTGATTTCCGTTTCGCACACCCGCTTCCCCACAAGGTTTCCCAATGGCTTTCGATCCGCGCCAGCTCACCCAACTCGCCGCCGAGCACGGCACCCCGCTGTGGGTCTACGATGCCGCCGTCATCCGCGAGCGCATCGCCCAACTGCGCCGCTTCGACGTGATCCGCTATGCCCAGAAGGCCTGCTCCAACCTGCACATCCTGCGCCTGATGCGCGCCGAGGGCGTGATGGTGGATGCGGTGTCGCTGGGCGAGATCGAACGCAGCCTGGCGGCCGGTTTCGAGCCCGCGGGCGAACCGGCCGGCGTGGTGTTCACCGCCGACCTGATCGACCATGCCACGATGGCCACGGTCATCAAGCACGGCATCACCGTCAATGCCGGCTCGCTCGACATGCTCGAACGCGTCGGCCAGCAGGCGCCGGGCCACCGCGTCTGGCTGCGCATCAACCCCGGTTTCGGCCACGGCCACAGCAACAAGACCAATACCGGCGGCCCGCAAAGCAAGCATGGCATCTGGATCGACGACGTGGCCGAGGCCATCGCCATCGTGCGCCGCCATGGCCTGAAGCTGGTCGGCATCCACATGCACATCGGATCGGGCGTGGACTATGGCCACCTGTCCAGCGTGTGCGACGCGATGGTGGCGGTGGTGGCTTCGCTGGGTCATGACATCGAGGCCATCTCGGCCGGCGGCGGCCTGTCGATTCCGTATCGCGAGGGCGAGCCGCGCATCGACTGCGACCACTATTTCGCCCAATGGGATGCCGCTCGCAAGCGCATCGAGCAACACCTGGGGCACGCGGTGCGGCTCGAGATCGAACCGGGCCGCTTCCTGGTGGCCGAAGCCGGCGCGCTGGTGACCGAAGTGCATGCCATCAACCGCCGCCCCGAGCGCGACTTCGCGCTGGTCGACGCCGGCTTCAACGACCTGATGCGTCCGGCCATGTACGGCAGCTATCACCGCATCTCGGTGCATGCGCCGGACGGCGCCACCCCGCCGACGGCCGAGACCCGCATCGCCGTGGCCGGCCCGCTGTGCGAGTCGGGCGACGTGTTCACGCAGGATGCCGGCGGCGTGGTTTCCGATCAGCCGCTGCCGCGGCCACGGATCGGCGACTTCCTGGTCCTGCACAACGCCGGCGCCTATGGCGCGTCGATGTCCTCGAACTACAACACGCGGCCGCTGGCGGCCGAGGTGCTGCTGGACGGGAATGCGGCCCGCCTGATCCGCCGCCGCCAGACCGTGGCCGACCTGCTGGCGCTGGAGCAATGACACCCCCAGGGCGCCGGGCAATCAGGTGGGAAAGGCCTCGCGCAAGGCAAAAGTGGCCTGCTTGAACACGCCCAGGTCGGTGCCGACCGCGACGAAGTGCATGCCCATGTCCAGATAGCGGCGCGCGTCGGCCGCCACCGGCGCCAGGATGCCGACCGCCTTGCCCTGCGCGCTGATGCGCTGGTACAGGTGCCGGATCGCTTCCTGCACTTCCGGATGCGCGGGGTTGCCCAGGTGGCCCAAGGCCGCGGCCAGGTCCGACGGGCCGATGAAGACCCCATCCACGCCTTCGACCGCGGCGATCTCGTCAACCGCCTCGATGCCCGCGCGGCTTTCGATCTGCAGCAGCACGCAGATGTTGTCGTTGATGGTCTTGAGGTAATCCGGCACGGTGCCATAGCGGTTGCTGCGCTGCATGCCGGCCACGCCGCGCATGCCCTGCGGCGGATAGCGGGTCGCGGCCACGGCGCGGCGCGCGTCGTCCTCGGATTCGATGAACGGAATCAGCAGGTTGTAGAAACCGATGTCGAGCAGGCGCTTGATCTCGACCGGGTCGTTCCAGGTCGGCCGGCCGATGGCGGCGCTGGCGCTGCCCTGCAGGGCCTGCAGTTGCTGCAGGAACATCGGCACGGTATTGGGCGAATGCTCGCCGTCCAGCAGTAGCCAATCGAAGTCGGCCAGGCCCGCCAGCTCCGCGGTGATGTGGCTGGACATGCACATCCAGAAGCCGATCAGGCGTTCGCGGGCCAGGATGCGTTGGCGAAAGCGGTTGGGCAAGGGTGAAGTCATTGCTGCGTCATTCCCATCGAATGGCGGCCCCGGGCGCACGGGGCCATGGATAGCGGAAGGCGGGATCGCGCCGACGCCTCGAGCAGTGCCAGACCACCCGCGGCGCCTGTCAACCGAACATGGACGCTAGTCCATGCGGGCCCCCGATGCCTTGACCGCCCCGCCCCACTTGGCGATTTCGGATTGGACGAAGGCCGAGAACGCCTTGGGATCGTTGCCCACCACCACGAAGCCTACGCTTTCCAGCTTCTGGCGGATATCCGGCGAAGCCAGGGCCTTGACAGTGGCCTGGTTCAGCCGCTGGATAATGGCCGGCGGCGTCTTGGCGGGCGCGGACAGACCGAACCAGGATTCGGCGGCAAAACCCGGATAGCCGGACTCCGCCACCGTCGGCGTGTCCGGATAGGCCGGATTGCGCTTGGCGCTGGCCACCGCCAGGGCCCGCAGCTTGCCGGACTTGACCTGCGGCAGCAACGTATCCTGGTTCAGGAACATCACCGACACGCGCCCGCCGATCATGTCGGTGATGGCCGCGGCGCCGCCCTTGTAGGGCACGTGCACCAGATCGATCTTGGCGGCCTGCTTGAGCATCTCCATGGCCAGGTGGCCGGACGACCCGTTGCCCGAGCTGGCATGGGTGTACTTGCCCGGATTGGCGCGCACCAGCTTGATGAAGTCGGCGAAGTTGGTGGCCGGAAAATCCATGTTGGCCACCAGCACGTTGGGACCGGTGGCCAGCAGCGAGATGTGGGCGAAGTCGCTGTCGCGGTACGGCATGTTCTGGTAGAGCGAATAGCTGATGGCGTTCGAGCCCACGCCCGACAGCAGCAGCGTGTAGCCGTCGGGCTCGGCCTTGGCGACCACGTCGGAACCGATATTGCCGTTGGCGCCTCCCTTGTTCTCCACCACCACGCTCTGGCCCAGTTCCTTGGACAGTTCAGCGGCCAGCAGGCGCCCGACCGCATCGGTGCTGCCACCGGCCGGGAACGGCACGATCAGCTTGACCGGCCGCGCCGGCCAGTCCTGCGCCAGCAGCAGCCCCGGGGCCAGGGCGGCGGCCGCGCCCAGCGCGAGGGCGGCCAGCCCGAGGCGGCGGCGTCCCGGCGATGTCTTGTATTGCATGGTTGTCTCCTTGTCGTGTTTTTCTAATGCTTGCCGCCCGGCGGCCGGGTCGGCGGATGACCGCGTGGCGCAAGCCGCGCGGCGGGAAAACCTCATGCGGCCAGACGGCCCGCTCAATCCAGCAGGTACGGCACCGCGGCGCGCTGGCAGATCTCGCGCAGGCGCGTGGCCAGGGCCGGCGAAATCGGAATGCCCTCGGTCCGGCGCCGCGCCCGCTCGGCGGCCTCGGGTTCGCCGGCCACCAGCACCGGCTCGTCGGGCCGCGCGGGCGGCGTGTCGTGCAAGGTGTCGATCAGGTCGTCCATGTCCGACTCGAACGAACCGCTGGCGCGGAACGCATCGGGATTGAGCGCCAGGAAGAAATGGCCGACATCGTCGGGTTCGCCGGGACGCCGCGTGACGTTGCGCCGCGCCGCCAGCGCACTGCCGCTGAGCGTGCCGCCCAGGATCTGCGCCATCATCGCCAGGCCGTAGCCCTTGTGGCTGCTCATCGCCGCCGTGCCGCCCAGCGGCGTGAGGCCGCCCTCGGGATGCTTGAAGATGAACTGCATGGCGGCATCGGCCGCGGTGACCGGCTCGCCCTGCCCGTCCACCGCCCAGCCCGGCGGCAGCGGCTTGCCGAGAAAGTCGTAGACCTTGACCTTGTTGGCCGCAACCGTGGTGGTGGCCATGTCGAGCACGAACGGCTCGTTGTGGGCGGCCGGCGCGCCAAAGGCGATGGGGTTGGTGCCCAGCATGGGCATGGCACCGCGCGTGGGCACCATGATGACGCCATTGGCGCTGCTGGTGACCAGCCCGACCACGCCGCGCTCGACCGCGATGCGCGCATAGACGCCGGCCGCGCCGAAGTGATGCGAATTGCACACCGACACCGCGCCCACGCCGTGTTCCAGCGCCTTGTCGACGGCCAGGTTCATGGCCTGCGCCGATACCGGATAGCCCAGTCCGCCCATGCCGTCCAGCAGCGCACTGGCGCCGCCATCGCGCACCAGGCGCGGCCGCGCGTCGAGCTTGAGCGTGCCGGCGCGCAGCTTTTCCTCGTATGACGGCAGCATCGAGATGCCGTGCGAATCGATGCCCAGCAGATCCGTCTCGGCCATCAGGCCGGCGGTGATCGCCGCCAGGTCGGGCGCCATGCCCCAGGCCTGCAACACGATCAGAATCTGCTCACGCACCTGCCCCGCCGATGCCGCTGTCCCTGCCGAACCCTTGCCTTGCACGCGATGTCTCCTGCTGTTGTCGGTGTGTCGTCCTGGACGCCGCGCGGGCCGGTCAATCGCGTTCGCGGTCGACCAACCGGTGGCGCGCCTGCCCCAGGTGGAATTGCATGGCGACCCGGGCGCGCTCGCCGTCCTGGGCGCGGATCGCGTCGAGAATGGTGGCGTGCTCGTCCAGGACGCGCTGGGCGCGCTGGCGCGACCCGGTGCGGGTCAGGTTGAGCGTCAGGCGCATGAAACCATGGATGGACTCGTGGATGCTTTCCAGCACCCCGAGGTAAAAGTCGTTGCCGGTGGCCTCTGTGATGCTGGCGTGGAACGCCAGATCGGCTTCGGCCGACATCTGGCCGCGCGCCAGGCTGTCGGCGAAGGCGGCGTGCGCGGCCTCGATCTTGTGCAGTTGCTCGTCAGTGCGGCGCAGCGCCGCCAGCCGCGCGGCGTCGCCTTCGAGCGCCACGCGCAGTTCCTGTGCGCGCAGGTAGGCGCCGACATTGCCGACGTCGCTGAAGGCGGTCAGGCGCGGCGCCGGCTGGTGGCTGACGAAGGTGCCCAGGCCCTGGTGCGCGGTGATGAGGCCATCGGCGCGCAGGCGCAGCAGCGCCTCGCGCACCACCGGCCGCGACACGCCGAAGCGTTCGGAGATGTCGTTCTCGGAAGGAAGCTTGTCGCCCACGTTGAGATTGCCGGCGACGATCTGCTCGAAGATCTGGCCGTACAACTGGTCTGCCAGGCGGACGCGGTGGCCGCGTTCCAGCACCAGCGCGCCCATGGCGTCCGGCTCGGCGGACGCGGGCGGCGTGGACGGGGGCGATGCTTTGGATCGGGCCACGAAATCTCCTGGGGCGTATCGACAGCGCTCATCGTACCGTCAATGCCGCGCGCACAGCCATCAGGCGGCAACGGCTTCGCGGTCCCAGGCAGCCAGGGCGCGCGCGACCGGCGCCACACGCTCGCGCTCGGCGCTGGAAATGCCGGTCAGCAACGGCAGCATCGGCCCCATGTCGGCCACGCCGGACAGCGTGACGGCATCGTGCAACACGCGGATCGGGCTGATCGCGTCACGGCAATCCTCCAGGCCCAGGTATTGGGCGCGCACCGCCTCGGCCTCGTCGTAGCGGCCTTCCTTGAGCAGTTGCAGCAGCCGCATCGAGCCGCGCGGAGCCACGCAAACCGAGCCCGAGGTGAAGCTCTTCAGGCCGAAGTCGCGGTAGTGGACGATGGCCGGGCGTTCGCCTATGCCGCTGACCACGCGGTTGCCGTCGATGCTTTGCAGCAGCGCCGACAGGTAGGCGTCGCCCGCCGGGTCCTCGCGCACCACGGCGTACTTGAACGCAACGATGCGGCCTTCTTCGACCAGCCGCGCGGCCGTGGCCGGCGCCAGGTAATCGGCCGCTTTGATGTAGACCACCGCCGGCTTGCCCAGCGCGTCGGTGAAACGGCGCACGCCCTCGGCCAGGCCAGCGTCGGTATAGGGGAACGACATCGGCAGCAGCATGGCCGTCGGAAACGCGCGGCTACGCAGGATCGCCGCCTGGTCCATCATCTTGCCGAAATCCGGGCCGACCGACGGCAGGATCCAGGTGTCCGGCCCGGCCAGCGACGCCAGCAGGTCGACGATGCGCGCGTACTCGCCCACGCCGACGTTGTAGAAATTGGCATTGCCGCCGTACATCACATTGCGTACCCCGCCCGCCTCCAGGTGCCGCAGCAGGGCCTGGTTGGCGCCCTCGTTCAATGACAGGTCGGCATGCCGCGCCAGCGGCGGCACCGCGATGACGGAGCGCTGCAGGTCCTGGACGGTGACCGGGGAGGTTTTCATGGCGGGTCTCCTGGCGGATCCTGCGGGCGGGATCCAGTTGTTAGATGAGTGCGTCGCAAAAAGTATACTTGGTTGACAAGTAGACCCTCAATACCTATATTCGTTTTACAAGTCATCGGTATCACGACGGCAAGGCGCGACAGACGCCGGCAGCATTCAGTTGCGGGCTCCGGCCCGGCAGGAACACCCCACAAACGATGCGCGGCCACGCGCACACGAGGAGACGACTTCCATGCTTGCAGCCCCCTTGCGCGGCCGCCTGGCCCTTGCCGCCTGCCTGGCGGCGGCAGCCCTGCTGCCCTGCGGCGCCGCGCGCGCCGCCGACTACCCGGCGCGCGACGTCAGGATCATCGTGCCCTTCCCCGCCGGCGGCACCGCCGACATCGCCGCGCGCGTGGTCGCCGCCGAACTGGGCAAGGCCTGGGGCAAGGCCGTGGTGGTGGACAACAAGGCAGGCGCCGGCGGCAACGTCGGCACCGCCGAAGCCGCCCGCGCCACGCCCGACGGCTACACCCTGCTGATGGGCACCGTCAGCACTCACGCCATCAACCAGTCCGTCTACGCCAAGCTGCCCTACGACCCGGTCAAGGACTTCACGCCGGTCACGCTGGTGATCCCGGTGCCCAACGTGCTGGAACTGAATCCCGCCTTCGCCGACAAGCATGGCATCCGCAACGTGGCGGACCTGATCAAGTACCTGAAGGCCAACCCCGGCAGCGTCAACATGGCTTCGACCGGCAATGGCACCTCGACGCACCTTTCCGGCGAGCTGTTCCAGACCATGACCGGCACGCGCATGACCCACGTGCCCTACAAGGGCAGCAGCCCGGCGCTGACCGACGTGATGGCCGGTTCGGCCGACCTGATCTTCGACAACTTGCCATCGTCGATGGGCTTTATCAAAGGCGGCAAACTGCGGCCGCTGGCGGTCACCACCAGCACGCGCTCGCCGGCGCTGCCGGACGTGCCGACGCTGGCCGAGGCCGGCGTGGCCGGCTACGAGGCCTCGAGCTGGTTCGGCCTGCTGGCGCCGGCCGGCACGCCACGCGAGATCGTCGACAAGATCCAGCGCGACGCCGCCGCGGCGCTGCAACAGGCGCCAGTGCGCCAGCAGTTGCAGGCCCAGGGCGCCACGCCGTCGGGCAATACGCCAGCACAGTTCACCGAGTTCATGGCGCGGGAAACCGTCAAGTGGGCCGCGGTGGTGAAGCAATCGGGCGCCAAGGTCGACTGACCCGCGCCGGCCAGGGCCCGGCGTCACGCGTGGACGCCGGGTTCTTCATCATCACGCGAACCAGGAGACACCATGAACCCATCGCTACGCGCGCTCGCGCTGTCCGCTGTCGCGCTGCTCGCCGGACCGGCGGCGCATGCCGCCGGTTATCCCACCAAGCCCGTCACGATGATCGTGCCGTTCGTCCCGGGCGGCTCGTCCGACATCACCGCGCGCAGCGTCACGCCGGCGCTGACGAAGGCGCTGGGCCAGACCTTCGTGGTCGAGAACAAGCCCGGCGCCAACAGCGCCATCGGCGCGCAGGCGCTGGCGCGCTCCACGCCCGACGGCTACACCATGATGGTCGGCTCGATCGGCACCTTCGCCATCAACGAGGCGCTGTACAAGAACCTCTCGTACAACCCCAGCAAGGACTTCGAATACCTGACCCAGGCAGTGCGCAATCCCAACGTGCTGGTGGCCTCGCCCACGTTCCCCGCCAGCACCGTGGCCGAACTGGTCGACTATGCCAGGAAGAATCCGGGCAAGGTCTCGTACGCCTCATCGGGCACGGGTTCCTCCGACCATCTGTCGGCGGTGCTGTTCCGCCAGCGCACCCAGACCTCGGGCGTGGACGTGCCATACCGCGGTGGCGGCGCCGCCATCGCCGACCTGATCGGCGGCCAGGTCAACGTGTCGTTCCAGAACCTGGGCGCGGTGCAGAACCACATCAAGGCGGGCAAGCTCAAGGCGCTGGCCATCACCGGCGACAAGCGCGCACCGGACCTGCCGGATGTGCCCACGCTGGCCGAGGCGGGCATCAAGGACATGGTGGTGTATTCATGGCAGGGCTTCGCAGTGCCCAAGGGCACGCCGCCGGACGTGGCGCAGCAACTGGCCAAGGCATTGCAGGCCGCCTTGCGCGACCCGCAGACCGAGAAGACGCTGCAGGGACTGGGCTTCGAGGTGGTGGCCAATACGCCGCAGCAGTTCACCGCTTTCCAGCAGGCCGAGGTCAAGCGCTGGAAGGATGTGATCCAGAAGGCCAACATCCAACTGGAATGAGCCTGGCGGCGGCGCGGCGCGGGCCTGGCGCCGCGGCCCGCGCCGTCTCAGCCGGATTCATGGCCGGATCAAGTAGCATGAAGGTTTCGCCACCCACCTGTACGACAACATGACCACCAAGCATCGCATCATCCAGGTCGGCTCGCTGGCCGGCTCGCCCTCCGCCAACCAGCGCCTCGCCGAGCGCTACGACGTCATCGAGCTCTGGAAGCAGCCGGATCGCAAGGCGGCCCTGGCCGAACTCGGCAAGGGCGTCACCGCCGTCGTCACCTCGGCCAACTTCGGCGCCAACGCCGAGCTTATCAACGCCCTGCCCGACCTGAAGGCCATCTGCAGTTGGGGCGTGGGCTACGAGACCATCGACGTGCAGGCGGCGCACGCGCGCGGCGTGCAGGTGAGCAACACGCCCGACGTGCTGACCGACTGCGTGGCGGACCTGGCCTGGGGCCTGATGATCGCCGGCGCCCGCCGCATGGGCCAGGGCGAACGCTTCGTGCGCGCCGGCCAGTGGGGCCAGGTACACGGCAGCATTCCGCTGGGCCAGCGCGTCAGCGGCAAGAAGCTCGGCATCGTTGGCCTGGGCCGCATCGGCGAGGCCATCGCCCGCCGCGGCATCGGCTTCGACATGCAGGTGCGCTATCACAACCGCAGAAAGCGCGACGACGTCGACTACGGCTACGAGGCCTCGCTGACGGACCTGGCGGCCTGGGCCGATTTCCTGATCGTGGCCACCGTGGGCGGGCCGGCCACGCGCCACCTGGTCAATCGCGAGGTGCTGGAGGCGCTGGGGCCGCGCGGCATCATCGTCAACATCGCGCGCGGCCCGGTCATCGACGAAGCCGCGCTGGTTGCGGCGCTCGAGGCCGGCAAGCTCGGCTGCGCCGCGCTCGACGTGTTCGAGCATGAGCCCAAGGTGCCCGAGGCGCTGATCAAGAGCGACCAGGCGGTACTGTTGCCGCACATCGGCAGCGCCACGCTGGAAACGCGCCAGGCCATGGAAGACCTGATGCTGGAGAACCTGTCGGCGTATTTCGATACCGGCCGCGTGATCACGCCGGTGGATTGACGCCGGCGGGAACGACGGCGCGGCCAGCGCCGCCGGCGCCCAGGCCATTGGCACGGATACCGACAGCGCCAACGCCCGACAGAAACGAAAAAGCCTCTCGGCGCCCATACCGAGAGGCTTTCGACTTCCAGGCCCGAAGACCCGTCCGCCGTGCAAAGGAACTGCTGGACCTCGCGGTCCGGTGCTGCGTGACTGCCTTACTTCGCGGGCGCCATGGAGGTACCCGATTTGTCCATCTTGGAAGCGCCCGATTTCTCGGTGCCGTGCCTGGCGGACATCTTGTCGGACTTGTGATGCTTGTGCTGCGCCTGGGCCTTGGTTTCGCCCGACTTGGTCGTGGCATCGGCGCCCGCCGCGAACGCCGAAGGCGCGGCAGCGAGACCGAGGCACAAGGCCGAAGTGGACAGGAACGCAGCGATACGGGAGTGAGTCGTCATTACATGAACTCCTAATGGTGAAGACCGGGGGTCGCCCCCTGGCCTTGCCGACACGGGGCGGCAACATCGCCGCAGGACCCGTACTCCGTTGGAACCTCCTGGCCGCTGAAGGTTCAGCGCCAGGCCCGGAATTTTCGCGCGCTTTCCGCCGTTAACGCTTGGTCATGAAATCGTGACAATAGCCGCGCGGGCGGCGTTCAGCTTTCGAATACCAGCAGCGCCACGGTGGCGAACAACATCGCCGCGAAGCATGCTCTCAGTTTGCGTTCAGGCAGGCGATAGGCCAGGCGCACACCCACCGGCACGAACAACAGGCTGCCGGCGGCCAGCGGCAACCCCACCAGCCAGGCGGCCTGGCCGGCCCAACTGTAGGTCACCAGCGCCACCGCCGAGCCCGGAATCACCATGCACAACGCCAGCGCCTGCGCGCTGGTCTGCGGCAGTCGGAACACCGAAGTGATGATGGGCACCGCCAGCACCGCGCCGCCCACGCCGAAGAAGCCGCCCAGCGTGCCGCACAGCACCCCCAGCAGAGTGGCGCGACGCGGCGTGAACACCGGCGCGGGGCGGCCGGCAGGCCTGGCCGCATGCCGGGCCCGGCCGGCCCGCCAGGTCTGCCAGGCATAGAACAGCGCGATGAAGAACAGGAAGACGGCAAAGCTCACGCGCAGCACACTGGAATCGATACCCAGCGCCAGCCGCGCGCCGACCCAGGTGAACACCACGGCGCCGGCCGCGCCGGCCAACGCGACGCGACGGTCGATGCGGGTCTGCTGGTTGTACTTGCGCACCGCCATCATGATGGTGGGCAGCACCATGATCAGGGCGGTGCCCTGCGCCAGTTGCTGCGACATGCCCATCAGCAGCACCAACGCCGGAATCGCGATCAGGCCGCCGCCAATTCCCAGCACGCCGCCCATGAAGCCAATGAGGCACCCGGCGCCCAGGCACAGCGCAATCAGCAACAGACTCACGTGGGGCTCCCGTCAGCGCAGCTTGTCGAGCGCGGCGTCGAGCCGGTCCACCGCCCAGATCTCCAACCCTTCGACAGGCTGGCGCGGCGCGTTGGCCTTGGGAATGAGCGCGATCGAAAAACCCAGCTTGGCGGCTTCGCGCAGGCGTTCCTGGCCGCGCGGCGCGGGCCGGATCTCGCCCGCCAGGCCGACTTCGCCAAAGGCGATCAGGCCGCGCGGCAGGGGCCGGTCGCGCAGCGACGACATGATGGCCAGCAGCACCGGCAGGTCGGCGGCGGGCTCGGTGATGCGCACCCCGCCCACGGCGTTGACGAACACGTCCTGATCGAAGGTCGAGACGCCCGCGTGGCGGTGCAGCACCGCCAGCAGCATCGCCAGGCGGTTGCCTTCCAGGCCGACGGTCAGGCGGCGCGGGTTGGGCGCATGGGAACTGTCTACCAGCGCCTGGATCTCGACCAGCAGCGGCCGGGTGCCTTCCTGCGTGGCCATCACGCAGGAGCCGGCCACCTGCTGCTCATGCTGCGACAGGAACAGCGCAGAGGGGTTGGCGACGCCGCGCAGGCCGCGGTCGGTCATGGCGAACACGCCGAGTTCGTTGACCGCGCCGAAACGGTTCTTGAAGGCCCGCACCAGGCGGAACGACGAATGCGTGTCGCCCTCGAAGTACAGCACGGTGTCGACGATGTGCTCGAGCACGCGCGGACCGGCCAGCGCGCCGTCCTTGGTGACATGGCCGATCATGACGATGGCGATGCCGGTCTGCTTGGCCAGGCGGGTCAATTGCGCGGCGCACTCGCGTACCTGCGACACCGAGCCGGGCGCGGCGCTCAGTTCGCCGCTGTAGAGGGTCTGGATCGAGTCGATCACGGCCACGCTGGGCTTCTGCTCGGACACCGCCGCCTGGATTGCCTCCAGGCGGATTTCCGCCAGCAGATTGACGTTACCGGTCTGCAACCCCAGCCGGCGCGCGCGCAGCGCCACCTGCTCGGCCGACTCTTCGCCGGTGACGTACAGGACGTTGGTGCTTTCGGACAGCGAGGCCAGCGCCTGCAGCAGCAGGGTCGACTTGCCGATGCCGGGATCGCCGCCAATCAGCACCACCGCGCCGGCCACCAGGCCGCCGCCCAGGACGCGATCGAACTCGTCCAGTCCGGTGGGCGTGCGCGGGGTTTCGCGCGCCTCGATCTCGGACAGGCTGCGCACCGGGCTGCTGGAGGCCAGCGGCGCGTAGCGGTGCGAAGCCGCCGCCGCGGGCGTGGGGGATTCGACGGTTTCTTCGAGGGTGTTCCAGGCATTGCAGTGCGGACACTTGCCTTGCCACTTCGGGGTGGTGCCGCCACAGTCGGCGCACACGTATACGGTTCGAGTCTTGGCCATGGGCGGAAGTTTACCGGCACAAGCCTGGCCGCGGGCCGCCGGGCATGGTCGGGGGCGCGCGCAACGGGCACATTTGCCCCACCCTGGTGCGCTTCGCTTTCGATCCGCTTTCGAAAACAGGGACACCTCGCGGTTACGCCGCGCAAACACAAGAAATTCGCTGGCGGATTTCTGCAATTCGCGCATAATCATCGCATGATGTGCCACGCAGGACCGCCGGGATTCGCGGCGCATTGCAAGACGCTTGGGCCGCCCGTGGCCTCTTGAACCGGAACACGATCCGATCCTGCACGAGACCGCCGGACCACCGGCGCGGCACAGGCCCGGATCAAACGCGGATATGCCTTGCCACCGGGCGTATGCGCGAGGAGTACGCGCATGAGCATTGCCTATCGCCCCCCCTTCGACGAAGACGACGAACTGGATTTGCGCGCCCTGTATCGCAAGCCCAGGGCCGGCGGCAGCCCCGAACTGGAGGCCGCCGTGCGCCGTGCCTGGCACCCCGGCCACGGCTGGCATCCGGGCTGGGCCGCCGCCGCCTGCGCGGTGCTGGTGGCCGGCCTGTTCGCCTGGACCGACATGCGCGAAAACGCCGAAATGGCCGACCTGGCGCCGCAACTGGCGGTCTCACAGGAAGCGCCCATCAATATCGAGCGCAGCCCGGCGCCGCGCCCGATCCTGAGCGAGTCGCCGGCGCCGCAGTCGGCCCCCGCACCGGCGCAGCGGGCCGCGTCTACGCCGGCCGACGCCCCCAGCGCCATCCCGGCCCCCCATCCCGCCCTGCAGGCGGCCACCGACGCGGCGCCGCAAAGCGCCGCCGCCGAGGCGCCGGCCGGGCAAGCCAGTGCCGAACCCGTCGCCTTCAGCGAACAGGACGTTGAGGCCCGTATCGCGCACATCCGTGCCTTGATGCAGGACGATCAGCAAGAGGACGCCGTCAACGCGTTGCGCGAATTGCAACAGGGCGCGCCCGACCTGACGCTACCCGACGACCTGCAGGAACTGGCGCAGCAGAATCCCGCTTCCTGACCCCTTTTTCCTATTTTGCCGTTCCCCGCCAGGCCCGCGTCCACCGCGGGCCCTGGTCGTTTACATCCCTGGGCATTCAACGGAAAAAGAACGGCTTCTTGCTAACATAGCCGCCATGAGTCCGAGCTTCCACCACCGCAATCTCCCCCATCTGCTGCTTTACGCGCGCGAAACCCTGATGGCCCACTTCCGGCCGATCCTGCATGCCGCCGGCGTCACCGAGCAGCAATGGCGCGTCTTGCGCACCTTGAGCGAAGTGGGCGCGATGGAGCCCAACCAGATCGCCCGCAGTTGCCAGATCCTCAGCCCCAGCCTGACGCGGATGTTGGCCGGCATGGAAGAGCAGGGCCTGATCAAGCGGGCGCGCTCGAATGCCGACCAGCGCCGCCAGGAAATTTCGCTGACCCCCAAGAGCAACAAGCTGATCGACCGCATGCGGCCCCAGGTGGACGCCAAATACCAGGAAATCGAAGACCGCATCGGCAAGGAATTGCTCGATCGCCTGTACACCGATGTCGACGCGATGGTCGACCTGATCAAGCGCGAGCCCGCGACGCAATGACTCAGTCCGGCACCGGCAGGATCGCATTGATCTGGCCCGTGCCTGAACTGGTGAAGTAGTCCGTGACGATCTCGGCCGGCCGGTCGTAGGCGTCCCAGCCCAGCAGCCCCAGCAACATGGCGGTGTCGTGCATGCCGCCCTCGCCCACGCACAGCTCGGCGTATTCCGGCAGCATGGCGCAGAACGTCTTCCAGTCGCCCTGGCGCCACAGGTCCACCACCCGCAGGTCGACCTGGCGGTAAAACTCGCGGCTGATGTTATGCATGGCGGCCTCGGGGCTGCCGTTGTCGTTGAAGCGGTGCGACAGCGAACCGCTGGCCAGCACCGCGACGCGGCTGTCGCTCTGCGCGATGGCCTGGCGCAGGGCCGCGCCGAAACGACGACTGTCGTCCAGCGAATGCCAGGCGCACCAGGCCGCCACCGACACCACCTTGAAGCGGTCATCGCCATTCATGTAGCGCATCGGCACCAGCGTGCCGTATTCCAGTTCCAGGCTGGCGATCTCGTGCGCGCGGGTGGCCACGCCGGCGGCGCTGGCGCACTCGGCGATGCGCCGGCCCAGCGCTGGATCGCCGCGATAGGCGTAGTCCATGTCCTTGATGAAGTGCGGCAGCTCGTTGCTGGTATAGCGGCCCGCGAAGCGCTCGTTGCAATTGACGTGATAGCCGGCGTTCACCAGCCAGTGCACGTCCAGCACCACCAGCGTATCCACGTCCAGGTCGCGGCAACGCTGGCCAATGACGCGATGGCCCTGGATCGCGGCTTCGCGGCAGCCATGGTGGCGGCCGGGCATTTCGGATAGGTACATGGACGGCACATGCGTTACCTTGGCCGCCAGCGCGAGCTTGCCCATGGTGTCTGTCTCCTGGTTGTCTTGCCGGATGGGGTTCAGACGCCCCACTTCGGAATATGATGGCTGCCCATCGAGACGCAGACGTTCTTGATCTCGGCGAACACTTCGTAGCTGTACTCACCGCCCT
Source organism: Achromobacter sp. 46006 (assembly GCF_059761975.1). NCBI lineage: Bacteria > Pseudomonadati > Pseudomonadota > Betaproteobacteria > Burkholderiales > Alcaligenaceae > Achromobacter > Achromobacter sp. 46006. The sequence goes on along the minus strand of NZ_JCBANN010000001.1, from coordinate 11,484 downwards.
CGCGGCCGGTGCCGGATTCCTTGGTGCCGCCGAACGGCTGGCGCAGGTCGCGCACGTTCTGGCTGTTGATGAACACCATGCCGGCCTCGATGCCGCGCGCCAGCCGGTGGGCGCGGCCGATGTCGCGGGTCCAGACGTACGACGCCAGGCCATACTTGACGTCGTTGGCCAGCGCCAGGCCGTGGGCCTCGTCCTTGAACGGGATCAGGCAGGCGACGGGCCCGAAGATCTCTTCCTGGGCGCAGCGCATGCGGTTGTCGACGTCGGCCAGCACCGTGGGCCGCACGAAGTTGCCGCCGGCCAGGTGCGCCGGCAGGCCCTGCGGCGCTTCAGCGCCGCCAGCCAGGATGCGCGCGCCCTCTTCCTGGGCCAGGCGGATGTAGCCAGTGACCTTTTCCCAGTGCTGGCGGGTGATCATCGCGCCCACATTCGTCTTTTCATCAGTTGGATCGCCCACCACCAGGCGATTGGCGCGTTCGGCGAAGCGGCGCACGAAATCATCGTAGATCGATTCCTGCACGAAGATGCGCGAACCCGCGGTGCAGCGCTCGCCATTGAGCGAGAAAATAGTGAACAGCGCCGCGTCCAGCGCGCGCTCGACGTCGGCGTCGTCGAACACCAGCACCGGCGATTTGCCGCCCAGCTCCATCGAGAACTTCTTGATGCCGCCCGCGTTCGCCATGATCTTCTTGCCGGTGACGGTGCCACCGGTGAACGAGATCGCGCGCACCCCGGGATGGCGCACCAGTGCGTCGCCGGCGCTGGCGCCATACCCCTGCACCACGTTGAGCACGCCAGGCGGGATGCCGGCTTCCAGCGCCAGCAGGCCGAGCTGGTCGGCGGTCAGCGGCGACAGCTCCGACATCTTCAGCACGGCGGTATTGCCCAGCGCCAGGCAGGGCGCGGTCTTCCAGGTCGCGGTCATGAAGGGCACGTTCCACGGCGACACCAGCGCGCACACGCCGACCGGCTGGTACAGCGTGTAGTTCAGCATCTGGTCATCCACCGGATAGGTGTGGCCGTTCATGCGGGTGCAGACTTCGGCGAAGAAGGTGAAGTTCTCGGAGGCGCGCGGGATCAACTGCTTGCGCGTCTGCGAGATCGGCAGGCCGGTGTCCCGCGTTTCCAGCTCGGCCAACTGCGGCACGTTGCGGTCGATCAGTTCGCCCAGGCGGCGCATCAGCCTGGCGCGTTCCCTGGCGGGCGTGCCGGCCCACTTGGGGAAGGCCTCGGCCGCGGCGGCCACGGCGGCGTCGATCTCGGCCTGGCCGCCGGCGGCGACTTCGTCGATGGCCTCGCCAGTGGCCGGGTTGAAGGTGGTGAAGCGGTCGGCGCTGTCGACCTGCCTGCCGTTGATCCAGTGCTTGATGCTCACGTGCGTCTCCTTGCCTGGCGCGGCTCTCCGGCGCCCATGCGCCAGGTATCCTGGCAATTTAGTTAACTAGTTAACTTTATGCGCCACAATCGCGGCTGTCAACGGCGGGAACCCCCCGCCGGCGGGGCGGCGGCGATTGCCGTTGGCGGGCATTTTCACTATTATAATTAACATGCTAACTAATCTGCCGGAAAGGCCCGGGGCCTGCCATGCCACACATCTGGATTGAGTACTCCGCCAATCTCGACCTCGACACCCGCGCCCTCATGCGCGCGGTGCAGGACGCCGCCGTCGGCGACGGCAGCCTGTATCCGCTGGCCGGCGCCCGCACCCGCGCCGTGCGCGTGGACGATTACCTGATCGCGGACGGCCATCCCGACAACGCCTTCGTGCATGTGCTGCTGCGCATCGGCCACGGCCGCGGCGCGCCCCAGCGGGCCGCGCTGGGCGAACGCACTTTCGCGGCCCTGCGCCAGGCGCTGGCGGCGGAAATGGCGCGGCGGCCGCTGGGGCTGTCGTTGCAGGTAGAGGAGGCCGACGCGGTGCTCAACTACAAGCACAGCAACTACCGCGACTACCTGGCGGCCCGCGCCGCCGCGTTGCCGCGCACGGTGGCTGGCGCCGCGCTCAATACGCGCCAGGCGCTGGCCGCGTTGGGCGAGGCGGTGAACGCACCGCCTTACCAGGCCGCGCCGCGCGCCCCGGTGCTGTACCTCAAGCCGGCCAATACCCATGCCACCGACGGCGATGCCATCGCGCTGCCTGCCGACGTGCCCGAGGTGCGCATCGGCGCCACCCTGGGCATCGTGTTCGGCCGCCGCGCCAGCCGCGTCAGCGAGGCCGAGGCGCTGGCTCACGTGGCGGGTTATCGCGTGGTGGCCGACCTGTCGGCGCCGCACGACAGCTATTACCGTCCGGCTTTGAAGCAACAGTGCCGCGACGGTTTCTGCCCGATCGGCCGCGCGCTGGCGCCGGTGGCTTCGGTAGCCGATCCGGACGCGCTCGACATCGAAACCTGGATCGACGGCGAACTGGCGCAGCGCGCCAGCACCGCCGACCTGGTGCGGCCGGTGGCCCGCCTGATCGCCGACGTCACCGAATTCATGAGCTTCGAACCGGGCGACATCCTGCTGGCCGGGGCCCGCGCCGACGCGCCGCTTGCATGCGCCGGCCAGCGCTACGAGATCCGCATCGCCCAGGTCGGCACGCTCGGCAACACGCTCATCGCCGGCGCCTGAGAGGCCCCACGGAATTCGCCATGAAACACGCACGCATCGCCTACCAAGGCGCCATCCACGCCGCCACCGACGCCGGCCACGGCCAGATCCGCCTGGCCGACGGCCGCCTGCTGGCCGAGCACGCGGTGACCTGGCTGCCGCCGATCGAGCCACGCACCACGTTCACGCTGGCCATCAACTACGCCGATCACGCCAAGGAACTGGCGTTCAAGGCGCCACCCGAACCGCTCGGCTTCCTGAAGGCAGCCAATACCTTTGTCGGCCATCGCGCGCAGACGCTGCGGCCGGCCGACGTAGGCTTCATGCACTACGAATGCGAGCTGGCCGTGGTGATCGGCAAGACCGCGCGCAACGTCACGCGCGAGCAGGCCTACGACTACGTGGCCGGCTACACCGTGGCCAACGACTACGCGCTGCGCGACTACCTGGAAAACTGGTATCGCCCCAACCTGCGCGTCAAGAGCCGCGACACCTGCACGCCGCTGGGGCCATGGCTGGTGGACCGCGACGACGTGGCCGACCCGATGAACCTGGACCTGCGCACCACCGTCAACGGCGTCGAGACCCAGCGCGGCAACACCCGCGACATGGTGTTCGACATCCCCGCCCTGATCGCGTATTTCAGCGGCTTCATGACGCTGTCGCCCGGCGACCTGATCCTGACCGGCACCCCGGACGGCATCGTCAACGTCCAGCCAGGCGACGAGGTCGTGACCGAGATCGACGGCATCGGCCGTCTGGTCAACACGCTGGTGCCCTGCCCCGCCTGATCCCCCCTACCTGGATACCCCGCATGCTCGATTCCACCACCGTGCGCGCGCTGGCCGCGCGCCTGCACGACGCCGAACGCAGCCGCCAGCAGATCCGCCAGATCTCGCTGGAACACCCCGACATCACCATCGCCGACGCCTACGCCATCCAGCGCGCCTGGATGGACATCAAGCTGGCCGAGGGCCGCGTCAAGCGCGGCCACAAGATCGGCCTGACCTCGCGCGCCATGCAACTGTCGTCGCAGATCGACGAGCCCGATTTCGGCATGCTGCTTGACGACATGTTCTTCGAGGATGGCGGCGACATTCCCGCCGGCCGTTTCATCCTGCCGCGGCTGGAAGTGGAACTGGCCTTCGTGCTGGGCAAGCGCCTGCAAGGTCCCAACGTGACCCTGTTCCAGGTGTACGACGCGGTCGAGTACGTGATCCCGGCGCTGGAGATCATCGACGCCCGCTCGCACGGTATCGACCCCGACAGCAAGCGCCCGCGCAAGGTGTTCGACACCATCGCCGACAACGCCGCCAACGCCGGCGTGGTGATGGGCGGGCGGCCGGTGAAGATCGACGAGCTGGACCTGCGCTGGATCGGCGCGATCCTGTCGCGCAACGCGGTGATCGAGGAAACCGGCGTGGCCGCCGGCGTCTTGAACCATCCCGCCAATGGCGTAGTATGGCTGGCGAACAAGCTGGCCGCGCACGAGGTGGCGCTGGAAGCGGGCGAGATCATCCTGTCGGGTTCCTTCACCCGCCCGGTGGCCGCGCGCCCCGGCGACACCTTCAACGTCGACTACGGCGTGCTCGGCTCCGTCAACTGCCACTTCATCTGACCTCAACGCGGCCCATGGATATCCTGACCAATCAATTCAAACGCGCGCTGCGCGCCGGCACGCCCCAGATCGGCCTGTGGGCCGGGCTGGCCAGCGCCTACACTTCCGAGATCATCGCCGGCGCCGGCTTCGACTGGCTGCTGATCGACGGCGAGCACGCCCCCAACACGCTGCAGACCACGCTGGCGCAACTGCAATCGGTGGCCGCCTATCCGGTGGCGCCGGTGGTGCGCCCGGCCTGGAACGACCCCGTGCAGATCAAGCAGATCCTCGACACCGGCGCCCAGACGCTGCTGGTGCCGATGGTGCAGTCGGCCGAAGAGGCCGCCGCCGCCGTGGCCGCGGTGCGTTATCCGCCCGCCGGCATCCGTGGCGTGGGCAGCGCGCTGGCGCGTTCGTCGCGCTGGAACCGCATCCCCAACTACCTGGAGCGCGCCAACGACGAGATGTGCGTGCTGGTGCAGATCGAGACGCCGCGCGGCGTCGATGCGCTGGAAGCCATCCTGGCGGTGGACGGCGTGGACGGCGCCTTCATCGGCCCGGCCGACCTGTCGGCCAGCATGGGCTACCTGGGCCAGCCCGAGCATCCCGAAGTCACCCGCGCCATCGACGCGGCCATCGGCCGCATCGTCAAGTCGGGCAAGGCGGCCGGCATCCTGCACAGCGGCGTGGCGCAGGCCAGGCACTACCTGTCGCTGGGCGCGACCTTCGTGGCGGTGGGCGTGGACGCGGTGCTGCTGGCGCGCGCGGCCGAGAAGCTGGCGGGCGAGTTCAAGGACATCAAGCCGGTGGGCAAGGCCAGCGGGCCGTACTGAGTTCTCCCCCGCGGAACAGCGGCATGAACAACGGCGCCCGTGGGCGCCGTTGTTCATCGGAGGCCACGAGCAGCGTAGCCACGATGGGCCGCGCGCCGCCTGGCCCGACCCGGGCGATCAGGAGCGGCCGCCCAGGCTGCCGCCGCCGTCCACGCCCAGCACCTGGCCGGTGATGAAGCCGGCGTCGTCCGACAGCAGGAAGGCGATGGCGGCGGCCACTTCGGCCGGCGTGCCCAGGCGCTTCATCGGCACCGAGGCCAGTGCGCGTTTCTCGCCTTCGCTGCCCGCCGGACGGGTGGCGCGGAACATTTCGGTTTCGATGGGGCCCGGCGCCACCGCGTTGGCGGTTACGCCGTATTCGGCCAGTTCCAGCGCCCAGGTGCGGGTGCAGCCCACCAGCGCGCTCTTGGCGGCCGAGTAGGCGGTGCGTTCCAGCCCGCCGTGGATGGCGCGGCTGCAGACGTTGACGATGCGGCCGGCGCGGCGCACCTTCATCGATTCGATGAAGGCCTGCGTCACCTGCACGGCGACGCGCACATTCAGGTCCAGCACGTTGTACAGGGTGGCCAGGTCGATCTCGCCCAGCGGTTGCGGCGAGGCGATGCCGACGTTGTTGACGACCGCATCGACCGGAAATTTCTCGCGGATCTCGCGCAGCACTTCCTCGGTGCGGCCGGCATCGGCCAGGTCACAGGCATACAGGTAGCCGGGAAAATCGACATCGCCGGTATTGCGCGCGATACCGACCACATGACACCCCATGTCGGACAGCCGCTGAGTCAGGGCCCAGCCGATGCCTTTGGTGGCACCCGTGATGAGCACGCATTTGTCCTTCATGGATCGAGACCTCGTCGTTCGTTACTGGGGCGAAAACGGGCGCCTGGGCGCCCGGTCTTTCAAGTAGACACCATCCGGCGCCACCTGTCTTGTAAATTGCGTAGCAATTCTTGCATGCCGGACACTTGCCCCCTGGCGCGCCAGGGGTCCGGACGCAAAATCGGATGCCGTCAGGCTTACGACCCGCGGCGGCCGGAAAAGTGCCCCGCTGGGGCCAGGCTCAGGCGTCCCGGGTGACCGGCACGCGCGGCGCCAGGGCGCAGAGCAGCTCGTAGCCGATGGTGCCCGCCGCCAGCGCGACCTCGTCCACCGAAGGGCCCTCTTCGCCCCACAGCGATACCGGCGCGCCGATGCCGGCGGCGGGAATCGGGTCGAGGTCGACGATCAGCATGTCCATCGAGACGCGCCCCACCAGCCGGGTGCGGATGCCGGCCACCATCACCGGCGTGCCGGTGGCGGCATGGCGCGGATAACCGTCGGCGTAGCCGCAGGCAACAATCCCCACGCGCATGGCGCGGTCGGCCCGGAACAAGGCGCCGTAGCCGACCGAGTCGCCCGCCTTGAGTTCCTGCACCGCGATGATCTCGGACCGCAGCGACATGGCCGGCTTGAGCCCGAAGGCGCCGGCCTCGGCGTCGGCGAACGGCGAGGCGCCGTACAGGCAGATGCCGGGGCGGACCCAGTGCGCCTGGGTTTCGGTGCCGACCGCGACCTCGGCAAAGCGCAAGGTGGCCGCCGAGTTGCAGACGCTGATGGGGCCGCTGCCGAGCTTATGCGTCACCGAATTGAACACGGCCATCTGCTCCGTGATGCCCTGGGGGCCGTCGGCGCAGGCGAAATGGGTCATCCTGCCGATAGAGCCGACCACGCCCTGCTGCTGCAGCAACATTGCGCGCTCGTAGGCGGCGGGATAGGCGGCGGGTGAAAAACCGAGCCGGTTCATGCCGCTGTTGAGCTTGAGCATGATGTCGACCCGGCGCGACAGGCGGGCACGGGCCAGCATGTCGAGCTGTTCGCGCTGGTGCACCGTGACGCTCAGGTGGTAGCGATCGACGATTTCCAGGTCGGACGGGTCGAAGAAGCCTTCGAGCAGCAGGATCGGCCCGCCCCAGCCAGCCTCGCGGCAGCGCACGGCTTCGTCCAGGTCGAGCATGGCCAGGCCCTGGGCCTTGGAAAACCCCGCCACGGCCTGCTCGATGCCGTGGCCATAGGCGTTGGCCTTGATCACCGCCCAGATCGACGGCGCCTGGCCGGACGCGGCGGCGGCGGTCTGGTCGAGATGGCGGCGTACGGTTGCCAGGTTGTGCGCCAGGGCGGAAACGGAAACGGTGGCTGAAATTGGGCGGGGCATGGTATGGGATCCTGTGGCGCTTAAGTCTAACTGATCGGCGTGCCGGCGGCGCGGGGCCGAGGCTGCGCGCGTACTCTAAAATGGCCGGGATCCGGCCCGCGCGGCCGGAACGCAGCCCGAAAGCAGGACCAGACCATGCCCATCGATCACTACGAGAATTTTCCCGTCGCCTCGCTGCTGTTGCCGCGCCGGCTGCGTGGCGCCGTGACCGATCTGTACCGGTTCGCCCGCGCCGCCGACGACATCGCCGACGAAGGCGCCGCCAGCGATGACGAGCGGCTGGCGCAACTGGCGGCGTTCCGCTCCGAATTGCACCGCATCGGCGCCGAACCGGGCGCCGTGCCCACCCCCGGCGCGCCCGAACTGGCCGGCATCTTCGTGCCGCTGGCGGCCACCATCGCCCGCCACCAGTTGCCCATCACCCCCTTCTACGACCTGTTGTCGGCCTTCGAGCAGGACATCAGCGTCAAGCGCTACGACGACTACGCCGCGCTGGCCGACTACTGCACCCGCTCGGCCAACCCGGTCGGGCGGCTGATGCTGTGCCTGTTCGAGGCCGCCGATCCCCGCAACATGGAACAGTCCGATGCCATCTGCACCGGGCTGCAACTGGTGAATTTCTGGCAGGATGTGCGGGTCGACTGGCACAAGCACCGTGTCTACCTGCCGCAGGAAGACCTGCGCCGCTTCGGCGTCTCGGAAGAAGACCTGGCGGCCGCGCGCCTGACCCCGGGCTGGCGCGCGCTGATGGCGTTCCAGGTGGAACGCACCCGCGCGCTGCTACACTTCGGCGCTCCGCTGGCGCGCCGCCTGCCGGGCCGCATCGGCCTGGAGCTGCGCCTGGTGGTGCAAGGCGGGCTGCGCGTGCTGGAGCGGATCGAGGCGAGCGGCTACGATGTATTCATGAACCGACCCGAATTGGGCGCCAAGGACTGGGCCATCATGCTCTGGCGCTCCATCAAGTAAGCAAACGGCCCTGCCAACTATGACCCCTGACGAGTACTGCCAGGAGAAAGCCGCCAAAAGCGGTTCCAGCTTCTACTATTCCTTCCTGTTCCTGCCGCCCGAGCGGCGGCGCGCCATCACGGCGCTGTACGCCTATTGCCGCGAAGTCGACGACGTGGTGGACGAATGCACCGACCCGTCGCTGGCGCGCATCAAGCTGGCGTGGTGGCGCACGCAGGTCGACCAGATGTTCGAGGGCAAGCCCGACCATCCCGTGACCCGCGCGCTGCAGCCCCACCTGCAAAGCTGTTCGATCACCCGCGAACGCCTGCTGGCGGTGGTCGACGGCATGGAAATGGACCTGGACCAGACCCGCTACCTGGACTGGCCCGGCCTGCGCAAGTACTGCTGGCACGCCGCCGGCGTGGTGGGCGAGCTGTCGGCCGGCGTCTTCGGCTATACCGATCCGGCCACGCTGGTGTACGCCGAGAAACTCGGCCTGGCGTTCCAGATGACCAACATCATCCGCGACGTGGGCGACGACGCCCGCCGCGGCCGCATCTACATCCCGGTCAACGACATGCAGCAGTTCGAGGTCAAGGCCTCGGACATCCTGAATGGCGAGTATTCCGAGCGCTTCTCGGCCCTGATGAAGTTCCAGGCCGAGCGCGCGCGCGAGTTGTACCGCGAGGCGATGCGCAGCCTGCCCGAAGCCGACCGGCGCGCGCAGCGCCCCGGCCTGATGATGGCGGCGATCTATCACGCGCTGCTCGACGAGATCGAGCGCGACAACTGGCAGGTGCTGCATCAGCGCATCTCGCTGACGCCGCTGCGCAAGCTGTGGCTGGCGTGGAAGACCTGGGTGGGCGGCGGGCGCGGACTGGTCCGCCGGTTGGCACGGTGAAGGCGGCGGTCATCGGCGCCGGCTGGGCGGGCCTGGCGGCCAGTGTCGCCCTGCGCGAAGCCGGCGCCAAGGTCACCGTGTTCGAAGCCGGCCACACGCCCGGCGGCCGCGCCCGGCGCGTATTCCACGATGGCTTCGAATCGCCGCTGGACAACGGCCAGCACCTGCTGTCGGGCGCCTACAAGCACACGCTGGCGCTGATGCGCCGGGTCGGCCGCAACCCGGACGCCCTGCTGATGCGCCGGTCGCTGCGGCTGGCCAGCCTGGACGGCCGCTTCCGGCTGTCGGCGCCGCGCCTGCCCGCGCCGCTGCACATGGCGGTGGCGATCCTGGGCGCGCGCGGCCTGTCGTGGACCGACCGCTTCGCCACGCTGCGGCTGATGCGCGGCCTGCGCGCCATGTCCTGGACGCCGCCGCGCGACTGGACCGTGCGGCAACTGCTGCACTATCACGCCCAATCCGACACCTTGATCCGCCAGGTCTGGGAGCCGCTGTGCCTGGCGGCCATGAACACGCCGGTGGCGAGCGCCAGCGCGGGGCTGTTCGCCCGCGTATTGCGCGACACTCTGGCCGGCCGCCGCGAAGACAGCGACCTGCTGCTGCCCTGCACCGACCTGTCGGCGCTGTGGCCCGATGCCGCCGCGCGCCAGGTAACCATGCGCTACGGCAGCACGGTGCGCCAGTTGCAGCCGTCGGCGGAGGGCATCGACATCAACCAGGAACGCTTCGACGCCGCAGTGCTGGCCGTGCCGCCGACCTTCGCCGCCCGGCTGCTGGACGCGCCGCTGCGAGCGGCCGGCGCCACCGGGCTGCTGGACGCGCTGCGCGCCTTCGACTACCTGCCGATCGCCACACTCAATCTGCGGCTGGCAGGACCCTGGCGCCTGCCAGAACCGATGATGATGCTGCGCGAGGAACCCGCGCGTGGCCACGTCGGCCAATGGTTGTTCGACCGCGCGCAACTGGCCGGCGATGCCCTGGCCGGCGAACTGGCGGTGGTGGCGAGCGCCGCCACCAGCCTGGCCGAGCGCAACCGCCAGCAGGCCATCGAGGCCCTGATCGACCAGGTGGCCGAGCAGGCCGCCGGCTACCCGCAGCGGCTGCCGCCGATGCCGGAAGTCGCCGCGGCCGAATTATTCATCGAGAAGCGCGCTACCTTCGCGGCGGTGCCGGGCCTGACGCGGCCGCTCAATACCACGCCCTGGCCGACGCTGGCGCTGGCCGGAGACTGGACCGACACGGGTTATCCCGGCGTGCTGGAAGGCGCGGTGCGCAGTGGTTTGGAAGCTGCACGGGTGCTGAACCCGCGCGCCGGCGACTGACGGCCCGGTGGCCGGCGAGCGCGCCTGCAAGCCCCGCTCGCCGACGCGATTCAGCGCAGCAGGTTGGCGCTGGCCAGGCCCAGGCCGGTCAGCAGCAGCGAACCGGCCAGGCTGAAACCGGCGTAGCCCAGCGCGCTGGCGTAGGCGCCGCGTTCGAGCATGGCCACGGTTTCAGCCGAAAAGGTCGAAAACGTGGTCAAGCCGCCCATGAAGCCGGTAATGACGCCGAGCCGTACCCAGGCCGGCCATTCAGGATGGCCCGCCACCAGCGCCAGCGCCAGCCCCACCAGATACCCACCCGCCAGATTGACCGTCAGCGTGCCCCAGGGCCATGACTCGGTATTGAGCCACAGGCTGACGAGCCAGCGGGCCCATGCGCCGGCCATGGCGCCCAGGCCCACGGCCAGGAAATGCAGGGGAATCAGGGTCTGGTAGGCGGACATGGGCTCAGGGTGCGCGGTGCTGCTTGAGGCGGAAGGAAAAGACCAGCAGCAGTATGCCAAAGAACACCGCATAGATACCAATGACCCACACCAGCGCCAACGCGCCCGCGCCCGGCTGCATCACCAGCATGGCGCCGAACAGGACCGACACCAGCCCCGACAGGCCCAGGAACCATTCGTTGCGGATTTCCTTGCGGAAACGGATCGCGGCGGCAATCTGGAACACGCCGGCCACCAGCGCCCAGATGGCGATGATGTAAAGCAGGATCAGCGCCGTCAGGCCCGGCCACAGGAAGGTGACGATGCCGGCCGCCACGCCCAGCAGGCCGACGATAATCAACGCCCACAACGGCTTGCCCTGGTCGCGGATGCGGATGCCGGCGATCAGGGCAAGCACGCCGTCGGCCAGCGCGAAGGCGCCCCACACCAGCACCAGCGCCGACAGGGTGATGGCCGGCATGAACATGGCCATCAGGCCGAACAGGATGGCGACAACGCCGCGCAACGCCACCCAACCCCAGTGACGACCGATCTGATCCACAACTTGCGAGTCAAGCATGACGACCTCCGGTAACACGTAACGGGTGGTTTATCTTATTTGAAATTTCCCGTTCGTGGACCCTCTGCGCGCTATCGCCCGGCCGCCATGCCCGCGCC